>JBOHSV010000191.1:0-5842 GCA_050921735.1 Gemmatimonadales bacterium
GGCCGGCGCCGTGCGCCGCGATCGCCGGGGCGCAGGTTGCCCACGTCGCGTCCGCCGGCAGCGGCCGGGGGGCGACTACCAGCGGCACGGCGTGCGGGTCGAAGGCCGGCCGGGCCACGAGCGGCGCGCCGAGACCGGCGCCGAGCGTGCCCCAGCCGGGGAGCGTGGGCCCCGCCACCAGGACCTGCCCGAACTGCCAGCCCCGATCCGTCGCCAGCTCCAGGAAGGCGGCGATCAGCACGTCGTCACTCGGCGGAACGGGGCCCGGATGGGGCGTGAGCACGACGGTGCCGGTGTCGGCGAACCAGCGCTCCGCCGGGCTGAGCTGGTCGGGGCGGCGCGACGCGTAGAACGCGTACCGCCGGGTCGCCGCGATCTCGCGATCCGCCTCCTGCCGCTGTTCCGGATGCTCGGCGGCCTGTGCCGCGCCCTCGAACGCCACCTCGGCGGCCGCGTAGCGCCCCGCCTCCCGCAGGATCCGCCCCCGCAGGCGCAGGGTTTCGGTGTGCGGCTCGAGCGCGAAGGCGCGATCGAGCGCGAGCAGCGCGCGGTTCCGGTCGCCGAGCCGGTATGCGGCGTACCCCAGCTCGTGCCACACGAGGGCCAGGTCGGGGTCGCGCTCGGCGGCTTGCTGGAGGAAGCCGAGCGCCTCGCGGAACTGCTTGAGCTCGATCAGCGCGGCGCCGCGCAGCGCGAGCGGGAACGCGGAGTCGGGGAACTGTCCCTCGGCGGCCTGCGCGATCCGCAGGGCGTCGTCCGCGCGACCCTGGCCGCGCAACAGCTCGAAGTACTCGGCCCAGCACGCCTTGATCTGCGGGTGGTGCTCCAGCACGTCCCGGTAGGCGGCTTCGGCGTCGCGCAGGCGCCCCTCCCGGACCAGCCAGCGCGCGCGCGCCATCGCGCGCTCGCTGGGCGCGTCGGGGAACAGGTTGAACGACGCCGTCGTGCGCATGGCGACTAATCTACCCGCGTCCGACTCGCTGGCTAGCCGAGCGCGGGCCGTCTACATTTCTCGCGTCATGGATCGCGATCGATTGCTGCGCGAGCTCATCGAGTTCCTCCGGATTCCTTCCGTCTCCACCACCCGCGCCCACGATGCGGACTGCCGCCGCGCCGCCGAATGGGTGGCCGCGGAGCTGCGACGGCTGGGCTGCGGGACGGTGGAACTCCTGGGGAGCGACGTTCACCCGGTGGTGTGGGGCGTGGGCCCCCGCGTCCCGGGCGCGCCCACCCTGCTGATCTACGGGCACTACGACGTGCAGCCGCCGGACCCGCTGCCCGAGTGGACCGCGCCGCCGTTCGAGCCGGCGCTGCGCGACGGCCGCCTGTTCGCCCGCGGCGCGGCGGACGACAAGGGACAGGTGTTCTGCCTGCTCAAGGCCATCGAGGCCGCGGGCCCGCCACCCCTCAACTTTCGCTTTCTCATCGAAGGCCAGGAGGAATCGGGGAGCGTCGTGCTCTTCGACCTGTTGCGGCGCGATCCGGACCGGACGCGCGCCGACGCGGTCCTGGTGGCCGACATGGCGTACATCGCGCCCGGCTGGCCCAGCGTCTACACGGCGCTGCGCGGGCTGTGCTATGCCGAAATCACGCTGCGCACGGCGCGCACCGATCTCCATTCCGGGGAGTACGGGGGCGCGGCACCCAACGCCCACGAAGCGCTGGTGCGCGTGCTGCACCGCCTCAAGGGCGAGGACGGGCGGATCCACGTGCCGGGCCTCTACGCCGCCGTGAAGCGGCCCGGGCGTCGCGAGCTGGCGGCGTGGCGCCGGCTGCCGTTCAGCGAGCGGGAGTTCCTCACCAAGCGCGTCGGGGGCAAGGCGCTGGTCGGCCTGAAGCGGTTCTCCGTGCTGGAGCGGCTGTGGGCGCTCCCCACCTTCGAGATCCACGGCATTACCGGAGGCTTCACCGGCGAGGGGGCCAAGACCGTGATCCCCGCCGCGGCCACGGCGAAGGTGAGCCTGCGGCTCGTGCCCGATCAGAGGGTCCGGAGGGTGCAGCGCCAGCTGGCGGCGGCGGTGAAGCGCGCCGCGCCGCGCTACGCGCGCGTAAGCGTCCGCTTCCTCCACGGCGCCGATCCGGCGGAGATCGCCCTCGACCATCCGGTCTTCGGGCTGCTGGACCGCGCCTTCCGCGAGGTCGTCGGGCGGGGCACGGTGCCGGTGCGCGCGGGCGGCTCGATCCCGGTCGTGCCCGCGCTGGGGCGGCGTGGTGCGCCGGTCCTGCTCACGGGCATCGGCCTCCCCGACGACGGTCTGCATGCGCCGAACGAGAAGCTCGACGTGAAACAGCTGTGGGATGGGATCGCGGTCTTTCGGCGGTTCTACGAGCTCCTGGGGCAAACGAGAGGCGTCTAACAGACGCGTCGAACTCGAGCGTCCAACGCAGGCGTGTTCGTGCACGCTCCCGTTAGACGGTTCTGTTCGACGCCTCTGTTAGGCGCCGTACGGTTCTGACTCCGAACGCCTCCTCGAATCCCCGAACGACGGCGTCGACCGACTCATCCCACAACGATGCGTCCCGTTTCCCGCGTCCCGTTTCCCGCCCCACCGACGTCATCTCCACCCCCGGGATGCCGCACGGGACGATCCGGGCGAAGTCCGCCAGGTCCGTGGCGACGTTCAGGGCGAACCCGTGCCACGTGACCCACTGCTTCACGTGGACGCCGATGCTCGCGATCTTCCGCCCCGCCGTCCACACCCCCGTGTAGCCGGGGTGCCGCTCGGCGGCGAGCCCGAGGCGGGCGAGCCCCGCGATCAGCGCCCGCTCCAGCGTCCGGAGGTACCAGTGGAGGTCGGGGCGGTGGCCGGCCAGGTCGAGGATCGGGTAGCCCACGAGCTGGCCGGGGCCGTGAAACGTGACGTCGCCGCCGCGCTCGATCTCCACGACGGGCACGCCGTCGGGCCGGAGCAGGTGATCGGGCCGCGAGCCGCGCCCGAGCGTGATCACGGGCGGGTGCTCGAGCAGGAGCAGCACATCGTGATCCAGCCGGCGGGCGATGCGGTCGGCCGCCAGGGCCCGCTGCCACGCGAGGGCCCGGGCGTACGTCACCCGCCCGGCGGTGATGACCTCGAGCAGCCGCACGGGGCTCACGGCTGGGCGCCCCCGCTTTCCGCCCCTCTCACCGCCCAGCGGCTCCCCGCGATGCCGAACGCGCTGCTGGCGGCGGTCAGCGCCGCGAGCCCCCAGAGGCCGAAGAAGTGCTCGGCGGGAACGGCGAGGACGAAGGCGAGCAGGAGGGCGCCCACGGGAGCCAGCACCGCGATCACGCCCCGCTGCCACGGGTTGTCGAGGGGCCGGCTGCGGCGCCATCCGAAGAACGCCGCGATCCCGATCCCGGCCGCGAGCGCGGCGACGAGGTCGAGCGACGCGTCCGACAGCGGCTCGCCGTAGCGCGACAGATCGAGGTGCTGGAACGCGCGCACGGCCACGAGGGCGAGCGTGATGGTGGCGCCCCCCAGTCCGACGCCGCAGGCCAGGGCGCCGAGCCCGATCGCCAGCGGATCCCGGTCTCTCAGAGGTGCATCACCCGCCCGAGCGAGTCGAGCGCCGCCTCCGCCACCGCTTCCGACATGGTCGGATGCGCGTGGATCGCGAGGTCGACCTCTTCCACGGTGTACTCGTTCTCCCGGGCCACGGCCAGCTCGTGGATCAGCTCCGAGGCGTGGGCCCCGACGATGTGCGCGCCGAGGATCTCCCCGTACTGCTTGTCGCGGATGATCTTTACGAATCCTTCGGTCTCGCCGGTGCCGCGCGCGCGGCCGTTGGCCGAGAACGGGAACCGGCCCGCCACGTAGTCCAGCTTCCGCTCCTTGCAGCGCTCCTCGGTGAGCCCGATGCTCGCCACTTCGGGATGGCAGTAGGTCACGCTCGGCACGTTGTCGTATGTGATCGCATGCGGCCGGTGGCCCGCGAGCAGCTCCGCGACGTACACGCCTTCGCGGCTCCCCTTGTGCGCCAGCATGGGCGGTCCGGCCACGTCGCCGATGGCGTAGTAGCCGGGCGCCGTCGTCTGGAGCTGGCGGTCCACCTTGATGAACCCACGCTCGTCGAGCTGGATCGCGCATTCCTTGAGGCCGAGATCCTCCGTGTTCACGGCGCGGCCGGCCGCCATGAGCACGACGTCGGCCTCGAGCTTCTTCTTCGCGCCGCCGGCCTCCACGTCGAGCGTGACGCCCTTCTTGGCCACGGCGGCCCGCGCGACTCTGGCGCCCGGGATGACCTCGATACCGCGCTTCTTGTAGCTTTTCGCGAGCGCGTCCGACGCCTCGGCGTCCTCGAGCGGGAGGATGCGGGGCAGGGCTTCGATGAGCGTCACCTTGGTGCCGAACGCGTGGAAGATGTCGGCGAACTCCATCCCCACGGCCCCGGCACCGATGACCGCCATCGAGGCGGGAGCCTTCTCCAGCAGCAGGGCCTCGTCCGACGAGATCACGGTGGTCCCGTTGAGCTCCAGGCCGATCTGGGGCAGCCCCTTCACGCGGGAGCCCGTGGCCACCACCACCGCTTTGTTCGCCTGGTACACGTCGCCGCCGACCGTGACCTGGCGCCCGGGCTGGAGGACGCCGCGGCCCCGCACCACCGCGATCTTGTGCTTTTTCATCAGGAACTCGACGCCCTTCGCGTTCTGGTCGCTCACCTTGCGGGACCGTTTCATGGCCACGCCGTAATCGGTCTTGACCGAGCCTACGGTGATCCCGAAGTCGGCGGCGTCGGCGACGGCGCGCGCGAGGTAGGCGGAGTGCAGCAGGGCCTTGGTGGGAATGCACCCGATATTGACGCACACGCCGCCCAGCTTCTCCTGCTCCACCACGGCGGTCGCCATCCCGAGCTGGGCGGCGCGGATGGCGGCCACGTAGCCCGCCGGGCCTCCCCCCACGATTACGACGTCGAATTGATTCGCCACGGATCGCCTCTCACAAGAGCATCGCCAGCGGGTTTTCCAGCATCTGTTTCAGCGTCTTCAAGAACACGGCCCCCGTCGCGCCGTCGATCACCCGGTGATCGCAGCTCATGGTCAGCCGCACGCGCCGGCGGACCAGCACCGCGCCCCCCGCGCCCCCCGCGCCCCCCGCGGCCACCGGCTTCGCCACCACCGCGCCGACGGCCAGGATCCCGCTCTCCGGCGGGTTGATGATCGCGGTGAACTGGTCGATGTCGAGCATCCCCAGGTTCGAGACGGAGAAGGTGGACCCGGTGTACTCGTCCGGCTTGAGGCGACGGTCGCGGGCGCGCCTGGCCAGCTCCCGCGCTTCGACCGAGATCGCCAGCAGCGGCTTCCGGTCGGCATGGCGCAGCACCGGGGTGATGAGGCCGTCGTCGATGGCCACGGCCATCCCCAGGTGCACCTCGTTCCAGTACCGGACGTGGTCGTCCTGCCACCAGGCGTTGCAGGCGCGGTGCTTGACCAGCGCGAGCGCGGTGGCTTTGAGAATGATGTCGTTGAAGGAGATCTTCCCCTGGTCGCCGAGCTCCCGGTTCAGCGCCTCGCGCGCCTCCGCCGCCCGCTCCATGTCCACCTCGGTCGTGAGGAAGAAATGGGGGATCGGCGCGAGCGACGCGGCGAGCCGCTTCGCGATCGTCTTGCGGATCTGGGTGAGCGGGACGTCTTCGAACGCGACGCCCGGAACCGCCGGAACGGGCGCGGCCGCGGGGGTCGCAGGGGCCTTCGGCGCGCCCTCGATGTCGCGCTTGACCACTCGGCCACCGGGTCCCGATCCGGTCACCAGCTTGAGGTCGACGCCGGCCTGTTTCGCGATACGCCGCGCCAGCGGTGAGGCCTTGACGCGCGCGGCGTCGGCCGGCGGTTGGGAAGGGACGCGGGGAGCAGGGGGGGCAGGGG
>JBOHSV010000192.1:0-1825 GCA_050921735.1 Gemmatimonadales bacterium
CGTCGGGATCGAGCCGCGCCTCCGCCACGTACTCCGCGGGGGTCTTGGAGGGATGGAAGGTGACGGCCTCCCGCCGCTCGAGCTGGAGGACCAGCGCGAGGAACCGGTGTCCCAGCGCCTCGGCGTACCGCCCCAGGCGGGCCAGGCGCCGCGCCTCGGTCTCGTGCCAGGCGGCGTCGTGCGCCACGGCCAGGGCCGGCCCCGCAGCCCCGCCGGGCTCTCGATAGCGGGCGGCGCGCCAGAGGATGTAGCCGACATGCACGAGGATGGCGACGAGCACGACGGCCATCGCGAAGAGGAGCAGGTAATAGGCCGCCGGATGGCTCTGCTCGAGGCCCGCGAACCAGTCGAGCAGGCGGAGGTACTGGTCGCGCAGCCAGCCGAGCACACCGCGGCGCGCCGTCCAGTCGTACTCGCGCGCCGCGAACACGTCGCGCAGCGCCGCGCGGACGGAATCGGCCGCAGGCGCCTGCACGGGCAGGATCACGCGCTGGTGGGCGCGAGACCGATCTGCTGGCTCAACAACTCGAGATCGAAGGCCTCCTTCCGCACCCGCAGGTCATAGTACAGCAGCGTGAAAACCGCGCTGATCAGCGGGTAGATCAGGAGCCAGAGCACCGCGAGCGCCGCGACCGCCGGGATCATGAACAGGGGCGCCAGCGCCGCCGCGATCCCGGCCACGACGCCGAAGCCGACAAACAGCAGCATCAGGATGACCACGAGCACGCCCCACAGCCCGAACGCCTTGCCTTTGAACCCCTTGGTGAGGGTCCAGGAGCGCCCCAGCGCGTCAGTGGAGGAGGCGAGCGGCTCGAGCGCGGCCGCCTGGATCACGATCGAGTAGCCGGCGAATACCACGATGCACGCCACCGCCAGGATGAACAACACCGGGTGCAGAGCGATCCCGGCCACGACGCCCGGGACGGCCGACAGCCCGATCACGATGCTCGAGGCGAGGCTCGCGAGGAAGATGCGCCACGCCTTGCCGGCGGCGAACCCGAGCGCGTCGCCCACCGTCGGGGTCCGGCCGAGATAGGCCTCGGACACGATCCGGACGGTGGCTCCCGTCACGAACAGGTAGCCGATCCAGCTCAGCAGGTTGCCCAGGATCGCGAGCCCCGGTGCCTCGGCCGTCCCACCGGCGAAGATCACGAACAGGGTGAGGGCGGTGGGGATGCCCTGGCAAATGATGGCGACGCTGAAGAGCACGCCGAAGTGGCGCCGCAGCAGCACGAAGGCGCCGTCCAGAATCTCCCCGAACGACATGGGACGCAGCTGGTAGGTAGCCATGTGACCTCCCGGCGCATAAGATGGCGGAGCGATGGACGGCACGCGAGACCCGGTCCGCACGCAGTTCTCCAGCCGCCTGGCGATCGAGACCCCGGAGCACGTGGTGGTGGAGCTCGAGCTCGCCGGGCTGGGCTCGCGCGCCGCCGCCGCCGTGCTCGACGGCCTGCTCGTCCTGCTGCTCTTCATCGTGGTGAACCTCGGCCTCGGCGGCATCGAAAGCGTGGCGCCGGACGCAGCCGAGAGCTGGGTCGTCGCCTTCGGCATCATCGTCAACTTCCTGGCGTTCTGGGGCTACTTCCTGCTGTTCGAAGCCCTGAACCACGGGCGCACGCCGGGGAAGCGGGCGGTGGGGATCCGGGTCGTCATGGACACGGGCCACCCGGTCACCTTCGGCGCGGCGGCCGCGCGCAACCTGCTGCGCCTGGTGGACGCCCAGCCGCTCTTCGCCTACCTGGTCGGCCTGGCCTTCGTGCTGCTGCACGGGCAGAACAAGCGGCTGGGCGATATCGTGGCCGGCACCATCGTCGTGCGCGAC
>JBOHSV010000193.1:0-9836 GCA_050921735.1 Gemmatimonadales bacterium
GCCTGGGTGGCCGCCGCCGGGCTGGGCGCCACGGTGGTGAGCGGCGGTGTCTGGGTCCGGGGTCGAGTCCTCGAGCTCGAGCGAAGCGTGGCCGCGGTGCGGGACACGCTCGCCTTCGTACGCGGACCGCACACGCGGGCGGTCCACATCCCGGTGACGACGGGCGGCCGGCCGGGCTCGGTCACGATCTTCGTGGACAGCCGGCGCCACCGCTGGCTGGTCCGGTGTGAGAATCTGGCGCCCAATGCGCCCGACGAAGCGTATCAGCTGTGGTTCGTGACCGACGCGGGGGTGCGCCGCGCGGAGCTCATGCCGATGGATACCGACGAGCCGATGATCACGGTGCTCGAGATGCCGCGCGAGGGTCCGCCGGTGCGGGGAGCGGCGATGACCGTCGAGCCGCGGGCGGGCTCGACCGAGCCCCGGGGTCCCACGGTGTTCAGGCGGCTGCTGTGAGGGGGCTCCCGCACTAGCGCTGCGCCAGCTGATGCACCGTTTCGAGGCTCACGATCTTGAGGCGCCGCCGCCCGAACGGCAGCGCGATCTCCACCTTCGCCCCCTTCTTCCGCCCCACCAGCGCCTTGCCCAGGGGTGACGCCATGGAGACCGGCACCTCGCCGCTGTCCTCTCCCCCCTCGATGAACTCGCCGAGCGTGAGCGCGTAGACCTCGCGCGTCCTGGTGTCCGCGTCTTCCACGGTGACGCGCGAGCCGAACCCCACCCGGTCGCGGGGGATGTCCTCCTCGCGGACGCCGGAGAGCTTGGACAGCCGCAGCCGGAGGTGGCTGAGACGTGCCGTCGCGAACTGCTGGCGTTCGAGCGCGGCCTTGTACTCGGAGTTCTCCCGCAGGTCTCCGTGCGCGCGCGCCAGCTCGATCTCCTTCGGCAGCACGAACGAGATCTCGTGGTTCAGGCGCTCGACCTCGGCCTGGAGTTTGCCCTTCAGTTCCTCGAGCATCTGTGACAAGCTGGCTTCGGTCTTCGGGCGGAGTCAAGCCGCGGGGGTTCGTTGCGGCGGGGCGCCCCGGTACGCATCTTGAGGACCCATGCCCCGCAGGCTGCGCACCTATCACGAGCTGGGCGAGCCGGATCGCTCGGGCCTGCCCGAGCAGATCGCGGCCCAGCGCCGCCGGGTGGCCGAGCGGTTGGCGACGGTGGGCCGCCTCGTGGCCGTGATGAGCGGCAAGGGGGGGGTGGGCAAGAGCTTCGTCACCGCGCACGTGGCGCGGGCGTTGGCCCGGGCCGGCCGGACGGTCGGCGTGCTCGATGCCGACCTGAACGGGCCGACCATCCCCTCCCTGCTCCGCCTCCCCGTTTCCCGTTGTGCGTTGCGCGAGGACGGCGTCGAGCCCGCGGTGAGCCCGGACGGTGTGAAGTGCATGTCCATGGGTCTGCTGATGGAGGACGGCCGGCCGCTGGCGTTCCGGGGCCCGGACACCGAGAGCTTCGTGTGGCGCGGCGCGCTCGAGACCGCGGCCGTGCGGGAGCTGCTGGCGGACGTGCGCTGGGGCGCGCTGGACCTGTTGCTCGTGGACCTCCCCCCCGGCATCGCGCGGTACGCGGAGCTGGCCGATCTGCTGCCCGAGCCGCCGGCCGTGCTCACCGTGACCATCCCCACGCCCGAATCGCGCGACGCGGTGCGGCGCGCGCTGCGCAGCGCCTGCGAGCGCGGCTCCCAGCTGCTGGGCGTGGTGGAAAACATGGCGGCGGGGCCGTTCGCCGGCGACGCGGGCGACGCGCTGTCGAGGGAATTCGACATCCCGCTCCTGGCCCGCGTGCCCTTCGATCCCGAGACCGGGGTCTGGGACGCGCTCGCCCGGCAGTCCGCATTCGGCAATCCGCATTCCGCAATCGCATGAAGTTTCTCTGCGTGGACTGCGACCGGCAGATGACCTTCGAGGAGCGCCGGCTCCCGGGTGACGGCACCCTCGCCGCCGCGTTCAAGTGCGCCACGTGCGGCCGCGTGGTGGCCATGCTCACCAATCCCATGGAGACCCAGCTCGTGGCGTCGCTCGGCGTGAAGATCGGCGGCAGCGCGGTGGGCCCGCAGCCCATGGAGACGATCCGCTCAATGGTGACGACCGGACGCGAGGACGCGTTCGACGACGGGCCGGGGGAGGCGGGACGGGGGACCGGGCGTGCGCCCACGTGGTCCGCCGACGCCCAGGAGCGGCTCGCGCGCGTGCCGACCTTCGTGCGCGGCATGGTGAAGAAGATCTATGTGGACTACGCGCGGGAGCGCGGCATCGCCGAGATCACGCCGGCCGTGATGGACGCCGCGCGTACCGAGCTGGGCCTCGAGGGGATGTGAGTGGGCAACGTCGAAGAACGGGCCGTGCATGGTCTGCGCGTGCGGATCGATCGCGACATCTGCGTGGGCTTCGCCGATTGCATCGGCGAGGCGCCGGAGGCGTTCAAGCTGGACGAGGGCGGCACGGTCACGTTCGTCGCGCCGGACACCGTCGAGCGCGAGCGACTGATTCGCGCCAGCGACTTGTGTCCCGTGGACGCGATCACCGTGTGGGACGAAGCGGGGAAGCAGCTCGTGCCGTCTTGACATCGCGAAACCCGGGCCGCACGTTAGCGCCACCGTAGCGCCGGTTGCACTGCACCCTCTGCGTCCCCGTCATCGGACCGGACCCCTCGCCTCCGGGGGTCGGCGCGGACGGAGTGCATGCCCGGCGCGCTTTTCGAGGAGGAGCCGGTGTACCGCGAGATCTTCGTTCCCGTCGACAACTCGCAACACTCGGACTGGGCCGTGGAGCGGGCCATCGAGCTGGCGCGGCACTCCAACGGGCGGATCACCGGCAACCACGTCTACGCCGCCCGCCTCCACGACGTCCGCTTCCGCCAGCTCGAGACCGGCCTGCCCGCGCGGTTCCAGACGCCGGACGAAATCAAGAAACAGCGCAAGATTCACGACAAGCTGATCGAGAAGGGCCTCCAGCTCATCGCCGACAGCTTTCTGGACCAGCTCGGCAGGCGCTGCGAGGCGGCGGGCGTGCCGCTGACCCGGCAGCTGCTCGAGGGGATCAACTACGAAGAGATCGCGAAAGAAGTGAACCGCGGCGAGGGCCGCCTCCCGGGGCTCATCGGTTTCGACCCCAACCGCGCGGCGGGCTACGACGGCGGCGACAAGGTCCGCGGCGACGTGCAGGTCGGCGCGAACGGCCGCCTGGTGGCCGAAGACGAAGTTCAGGCCGCGAAGCTCGCGGGCTCGTCGGGCCGGCAGTACGACCTGCTCGCCATCGGCGCGCACGGCCTGGGCCGCCAGCCGTTCTCGCAGCTGGGGGGGGTCGTCGCGCGGGTGCTGCGCGGCGTGGAGAAGGACGTGCTGATCGTGCGGGACGACCGACCACTCCGCGGCGGCAAGTTCCTCGTGTGCGTGGACGGATCGTCCTACAGTTACCGCGGCATGAAGGCCGCCCTGGAGCTGGCGCAGGCCTTCGGCGGCTCGTTGTACGTCTGCTCCGCGTTCGACGTCGAGTACCACCACGTCGTGTTCCACAACATCAAGGACGTGCTCTCCGTCCAGGCCTCGAAGGTGTTCAAGTTCGAGGAGCAGGAGGAGCTGCACAACAACATCATCGACAAGGGCCTGCTGAAGCTGTGCCAGGCGAACATCAAGCGGGCCGAGGTGATGGCGCAGGCGTACCCGGACGTGCCGGTCAAGACCCAGATCCTGATCGGGAAGCCGTTCCAGGTGGTGATGCAGTGGGCGGCGGAGATCGAGCCGTCGCTCCTGGTGCTGGCGCGGCACGGCGCGCACCGCATCGAGGGCACCGACCTCGGCTCCCAGGCTGAGAACCTCGTGCGCCTGGCGACGTGCAACGTCCTGCTGACGGGCACCGTGGGCATCCGGCCCGAGGACATCCCGTGGATCGAAGAGGACGGGCAGGCCGGCCTGCCCTGGGCGCCCGAGGCCGAGGTGCGGATCCTCCGGGTGCCGCCCTTCGCCCAGGGGATCGCCCGGCGGGCGGTCGAGGAGTACGTGCTGGAGCGCACCCACGGCGAGCCCGCGACCGTCACGAACAAGTGGCTCGATGAGGCGATCCAGAAGCTGCTCCCCACCCACATGCAGCTCATCATGGGGATCGGGACGGCCGAGGAGATCGCGCTGGCCGAGGTGAAGGCCGGCGAGCAGATGCGGGCCACCAAGGTGCAGGGGTCCGACGCCGACCCGGAGCCGGTCGAGCCCGTGGTCGACGTGAAGTGCCCCGTGA
This sequence comes from Gemmatimonadales bacterium, assembly GCA_050921735.1. Taxonomy (GTDB): domain Bacteria; phylum Gemmatimonadota; class Gemmatimonadetes; order Gemmatimonadales; family GWC2-71-9; genus DATLXT01. The sequence continues at coordinate 4,224 of JBOHSV010000193.1, forward strand.
CCGGCCGCGTCTCGACCCGGCCGCGGGTCGCCACCGACCCGGTGGTCTGGACCGAGGAAGCGTGGGGCCGGCTGCAGCTCGTACCCCTCATCGCCCGGCCCCTGGCCCGCAACACGGTGGAGCGGTTCGCCCGGAACCACGGCATCTGGCGCGTCACGACGGCGGTCATGGACGACAACAAGCAGGCGATGATCGCGGCCGACGAATTCGACGTCGACACCATGATGGTGATGTTCACCGAGCTGCGGGCCAGGCAAATCCGCGCGGAGGCCGAAGGGCGGGACGGCCTCAGCGCCGAGATGCGGGCGTTCATCGAGGATGCCAAGGCGCAGGGCATCACCCGGTGCCCCATCCGGGACGTCGAGGAGAAGATGGCCGGCTGCCCGGTGGACTTCAAAGCCGTGACGCCGGAGGAGGCGAAGCAGGCGGTGGAGAAGCTCCTGGAGTGAACTTCGTCCCGCACGTCGTGGCGTGGAACCTGACGCGCCGCTGCAACCTCGAGTGCGCGCACTGCTACATCTCCGCCGGCCCGCGGGAAGACGCCGCCTCGGAGTTGGGCACCGCCGACTGTCTCCGCATCGTGGACGAGCTGCTGGCCGTGAATCCCGCGCCGCTGCTCATCCTCTCGGGCGGGGAGCCGTTGTTGCGCGCGGACCTCGAGGACATCGCGGGGCACGCGTCGGCCCGGGGCGCGACCGTCGTGGTGGGGACGAACGGCACCCTGCTCACCGACGAGCGCATCGCGCGGCTCCAGGCCGCGGGCGTGCGCGGGGTGGCCGTGAGCGTCGACTCGCTGCGGCCCGTGTATCACGACAACTTCCGCCGCGGGCGCGGGTCGCTGGCCGAGACCCGCGCCGCGCTGGAGCGCCTGCGGGCCCACGAGCTGGACTTCATCATCCAGACCACCGTGACCAAGGGCAACCGGCGGGAGCTGCGCGGGCTCGTCGAGTGGGCGGCCGAGCAGGGCGCGGTGTCGTTCAACTGCTACTTCCTGGTCGCGACGGGACGGGGGGCGGGCCTCTCGGACCTCGCGCCCGCGGAGTACGAGAGCGTGCTCGCCGACCTCGCCCGCTGGGAAGCCGAATACCGCGGGCGGATGCTGGTGCGCGCCAAGTGCGCGCCCCACTTCATGCGGCACGTGCACCAGGCCGATCCCGACTCGCCGGTGCTCCACTACGAGACCCGGTGTCCCTGCGGCACCCAGTACTGCCGGATCACGCCGGACGGCCGGCTCACGCCCTGTCCGTACCTGCCCGAAATCGCCGGAGACCTGCGGACCCAGACCTTCGCCGATATCTGGCGCGCGTCCCCGTTGTTCCGCCGCCTGCGGGAGGAGCCGCTGGGCGGCAAGTGTGGGGTGTGCGAGTACCGCCAGTTGTGCGGCGGCTGCCGCGCGCGGGCGTTCGCGCTCGAGGGCGACGTGCTCGCCGCCGACCCGTCGTGCACCTACGAGCCGCGGCCCGGCGCCGAGGTGATCGAACGGCTGCGCGACGTGGCCTACGGGCAGGAATTCGCGCCCGCCCTCACCTGGAGCCCGGCGGCCCGGGACCGCGTGGCGCGGATTCCCTCATTCGTGCGGGGCGTGGTGATGCAGCGGGTGGAGGACTACGCCCGGCGCCAGGGGCGCCGCGAGGTGACCCCGGAGCTGTTGGCCGAGATCCGCAGCGCGATGCCGATCGATTTCTCGAAGCGCAAGCCGTTCTTCATCACGGACACTGACGGCTGATGGCTGACGGCGTCCTGCTCCTCCTCCAGGCCGCCGCCGACACCGCCGGCGGGTACCGCGACTTCCCGGTCATCGGGAGCCGCGCCGCCATCTGGATCTCGGCCGAGATCCACCTGATGTTCGCGGCGTTCGTGCTGGGCGTGCCGATGTTCGCCGTCGTGGCCGAGGCGATCGGGATCTTCTCCAAGGACGAGCGCTACGACCGGCTGTCGAAGGAATTCACCCGGCTGCTGCTGATCGCCTACAGCGCCACGGCGCTGTGGGGCGCCATGCTGACCTTCCTGCTCGTCGTGCTGTACCCCCGGTTCATGGCGTACCTGGTCGAGGTGTTCGGCGGGTCCTTCATCGTGTACGTGTCGATCTTCTTCGTCGAATCGTTCACGCTGTACCTCTACTACTACGGCTGGGATCGCTGGAAGCAGGGCTGCGCCAAATGGGGCCACTGGGGGCTCGGCATCCTGCTCAACGTGTGGGGCACGATCGTGATGTTCATCGCCGACTCGTGGCTCACCTACATGATGTCTCCGCCCGCGGGCGTCACGCGCGACACCGACCCCTCGACCGTCGATCTGTGGGTGGCGATCACCAACGCCACCTGGATGCCGATCAACATCCACCGGCTGATCGGCAACGTCGTGTTCGGCGGCGCCATCGTGGGCGCGTACGCGAGCTACCGGTTCCTGGCCGCCCGGAGCGACCAGGAGCGCGCCCACTACGACTGGATGGGCTACGTCGGCAACTTCATCGCGATCTCCGCGCTCATCGTGCTGCCGTTCGCCGGCTACTACCTGGGCCGCGAGATCTACGAGTACGACCAGTCCATGGGGATCACCATGATGGGCGGCTTCATGAGCTGGCTCTGGGTGATCCAGGCGTTCCTGATCGCCGTGCTGTTCCTGGCGGGGAACTACTACCTGTGGATCGGGATGGGGCGCATCCCGGGCGCGGAGCGGTTCCGCCCGTACACCAAGTACCTGCTCGCGGTGCTCGTGCTCGGCGCCATCGTCTGGGGCACGCCGCACACCATGATCGCCGACTCGCGGGAGCTCGCCGCCATGGGCGGGTCGCACCACCCGTTCCTCGGCGTTCTCGGGGTCATGAGCGCGAAGAACACCGCCGTGAACCTCATGATCCTGGCGACGTTCCTCTCGTTCCTCATGTACCGGCGCGCCAACAAGCGGCCGGTGGTGCCGTGGGCGCGGACCGGGACCATGGTGCAGGGGGGGATGTTCGCGGTGGCGGCGGCGATCGTGCTGTTCTACGGGATCCGCGGCTACTTCGTCGAGGCGATCGTGCGGATCGGGTATTCCGTGTACCAGGTGCTCGCGGTGCTCGCGTGCATCGTGTTCGTCACCGTGATCGACGTCCTGCTCGGCCGCGGCGCGCAGTCGCGCGGCGCCATCCAGTGGGGCAAGATGCCGGCGCGCTCACAGTACGCGCTGTTCATCCTCGCGGTCACGTTCACGTGGCTCATGGGTCTCATGGGGTTCGCGCGCTCCGGCGTGCGCCAGCACTGGCACATCTGGCAGGTCATGCAGGACACCAGCCCGTACGCCGCGACCCCGGCGCTGGGCTACGCGTCGGTGATGATCTCGCTGTGCGTGCTGATCTTCCTCGCGCTCGTGGCGTTCATCTTCTGGCTGGGCGGGCTGGCGGAGAAGTCCACCTTCGTGCCCGAGGCGCGGACCCGGGTCGAGGCGGGGTATGTGGGCGACTAACCTCAAGATCGTGGGCACGGTGCTGGGCACGCTGGCGCTCTACACGCTGGTCGCCAACTCCATCCCCCAGGTCCAGTCCGAGGTGCCGCGGGCCATCGCCTTGGGCCCGACCGTCACCCCTGAGGAGCTGGTCCGGGTGGGCGAGGAGGTGTACCGCGGCGCGGGCGACTGCGCCTCGTGCCACGGGCTCGGCACCCGCGCCCCCACCCTGCTCGCCGACGAGCGCGGCCAGGGGCCGATCGGCGCCCGGTGCGGCGCCCGGGTCCCCGGCAAGAGCTGCAAGGCGTACCTGCACGAGTCCCTGGTCCAGCCCGCCGCCCACGTCGTGCCCGGCTACGAGCCGATCATGCCCGACATGAGCCAGCGCCTCCCGCCCCAGCAGATCTGGGCGCTGGTGGCCTACCTCGAGTCCCTGGGTGGCACCGTAGACGTCACGGCGGCGGACATCCCGGCGCAGGCTCCCCCGACCCCTGGCGCCGGCCCCGGCGGCCCGGGGATACTGGCCGGCGGCTCGACTGATCCGGTCACCCTCTACCGCGTTGCGGGGTGCATCGGATGCCACAAGCTGGGCGCCGAGGGCGGCGCCGTGGGGCCGGATCTCACCCGCGTCGGCGCGCGACTCTCCGCCACGAAGATCCGCGAGGCCATTCTGGAGCCGGCGGCGGAAATCACGCCGGGATACGAGGCGCTCGCCGGCATCATGCCCAAGACGTTCGGCAACCAGCTCACCGCCGCCCAGCTCGAGTCGCTCGTGCGATTCCTCGCGGCCCGGAAATGAACGCCCCCCTCGCGCGGCTGCGTCCCTACCTGGGCCACCCGTTCTGGCAAGCGGTGGGCATCCTGGTGCTGGCCTACGTCGCGGTGGACGTCGGAATCCCGCTGCTCCCGGGAAGCGCCCCGGTCCCGGACAGCGTCGTACTGCAGTACATGGCCACGGTGCTCGTCGGGATCCTCATCTACGTGAGCGACTCGGAGGAGCGTTGGGCCCGGTTCAAGCAACCGCTGCACGCGGTGCTGGTGGAGCCGCGCCTGCGGCCGGTGCGCAACACGCTGCTCGTCGTCATTCCGCTGCTGATCGGCGCGTTCGCGTGGGATCGGGCGCGCGCCACCATCAGCGCGCCGCCCACCCTGCGATCGATCCATCCGGCGCCGCCCAGCGAGATCACGTTCCGCGGCCGGCGCCTGGTCCTCACGGGTCTCGAGAACCCCCTGCGTCGCGAGGGCGACTCCACGGAGCACCTGACCGTCGGGAAGCGCGTCTACTACCAGAACTGCATGCCGTGCCACGGCGACTACCTCGACGGTCAGGGACACTTCGCGGCCGGCTTCAACCCCCTGCCGCTCAACTTCCAGGACAACGGCACCATCGCCCAGCTCACCGAGAGCTTCGTGTTCTGGCGCGTGGCCAAAGGCGGCCCGGGCCTGCCGCGCGAGGGAACGCCGTGGAGCTCGGCGATGCCGGCCTGGGAGGATTTCCTCACCGAGCGGGAGATCTGGGCGGTGGTGTGGTTTCTGTACCACCAGACGGGGTGGCATCCGCGGACGTGGGAGGAGACGGGAAACGTGCAGCGGGAAGCGGGAAACGAGGGAGCGCCATGATCGGCTCGGTGCTCGCGGCGTCGCTCGTGACGCTGGCGCCCATGGCACGTTTCCCGTTGCACGCTTCCCGTTTCCCGGCCGTGCAGGATACGGCGCAGGGCCGCGCGGTCTACGAGAAGTGGTGCGCCACGTGCCACGGCGAGACCGGCACGGGTGACGGCCCGGCGGGACGCTACATGCTGCCGCGGCCCCGGGACTTCGCGCAGGCCTTCTACCAGGTCCGCTCCACCGCGTCGGGCGAGCTGCCCACCGACGCCGACCTGATGCGGGCGATCGACGACGGCCTGCCCGGGACGGCGATGCCCGGCTGGCGGACGCGGCTCTCAGCCGAGGACCGCCGCGCCGTGCTGGTGTACATCAAGACCTTCTCGACGTTCTTCGCCGGCGCGTCGCCCCAGCCGCTCCAGTTCGGCAGCGCGCCTGGTGGCGGTGAGGAGGCGATCCGCATCGGCCGGCAGTTCTACGACTCGATCGGCTGCGCCAAGTGTCACGGGGAGCGCGGACTGGGCGACGGCCCGTCCGCGCCCGAGCTGGAAGACGACACGAAGATGCCCATTTACGCCGCGAACC
>JBOHSV010000194.1:0-2568 GCA_050921735.1 Gemmatimonadales bacterium
GCCCCAGCGCCCGCGGCGGCGGGGCGCCCGGGGCGCCGTGGCCGGACAGCGCCTCCGCAAACGCGCGCGCCGTCGCGTAGCGATCCGCCGGCACCTTGGCGAGTGCGCGCATGATCACGGCCTCCACCGCGGGCGACACGGTGTCCCGCACCACCCGCAGACCGGGCACGGGCTCGAGGGCCTTGCGGGCCAGAATCGCCTGCGGGGTGGGGCCTCCGTAGGGCGGCGCCCCCGCGAGCATCTCGTACAACACGCACGCCAGGCTGTAGACGTCGGACCGCGCATCCACAGGGCCCGCCGCGGTGGCCTGCTCCGGGCTCATGTACGCCGGCGTCCCGACGGCGAGGCCGGACTCCGTGAGCTTCTCACCGCCCGCCTCGCTCACGGCCCGGGCGATCCCAAAGTCCGCCACGACCGCGTGACCGGCCTCGAACAGGATGTTCTCGGCTTGATGTCGCGGTGGATGATGCCGAGGCCGTGCGCGTAGCCCAGCGCGTCCGCGACCTCTCGGGCGATGCGCAGCGCCTCGCCCAGGGGGAGCTGCTTCTCCCGATTCAGGCGGTCGCGCAGCGACTCGCCTTCCACGTAGGGCAGCACGTAGTACATGAACCCCGCGGCGCTGCCCGAGTCGATCAACGTCAGAATGTTGGGGTGGTTCAGGGGGGCCGAGATGCGGATCTCACGGAGGAATCGGTCGGCACCCAGGGACTGCGCCAGCTCCGGACGGAGCACCTTCAGGGCGACCTGGCGGCCGTGTTTCAGGTCGTCGGCCAGAAACACCAGGCCCATGCCACCGCGCCCCAGCTCGCGCTGGATGCGGTAGCGGTCCCCCAGCGCCCGTTCCAGTGCCCGTCCAAGATCCGCCATGTGGGGTCAAGATGGACGCCAGCGGACCTGGACGCCAGCGAGGGGCCTAGCGGTTCGGATTCCAGACCGCCACGCCCACCCGCGAGTCGGCCGTTCCGTAGTACAGGAACCAGCGGCCCCGGAACGGGACCAGCCCCTGCACGAACGTCGTGCCCTGGGCATACTGCCCGCGCCGCTCGTAAGCCTCCGTGGGCCGGATGAACGGCTCGCCCGCGCGGGCGATCAGCTTCACGGGATTGCGGCGATCGAACAGCGCCTGCCCGCCGGCGTACACGTGGTGGGGGAGGGCGGGGTCGCCGTGGGTGCTGTCATTTCCCGCGTTGTACAGCACCAGTATCCCGTGCTCCGTGACGAGCGCCGGCGGTCCGGCCTCGACCAGCCAGGAGTCGAAATACCCCGGGCGCGGCGAGAGAACCTTCACCAGCCTGCCGTCCGCGTCGACCAGCGGTGTCCAGTCGACGAGGTTGTCGGAGGTCGCGATGAGGATGTCGGGGACGTTGTAGTACATCCAGTACGTGCCGTTGATCCGCGTGGCGATCACCCGCTCCCCGTCGACCCGGCTGACGATCGCGCCGGACTTGGATTCGACGTTCAGGTATCTCCCGCCGGCGCTCCTGGCGAAGGCGGGGCCGCGCTTGGTCCAGTGCACGAGATCGGGAGAGGTCGCGACCGCGAGGCGGGGGACGTCGCGGTTCCACTGGGTGTAGGTGAGCACGTACGTACCGTCCTCGGTCTCGACGATGCGCGGGTCCTCGACGCCGCCCGGCCACTCGTAGGTCGCCTGGGCGTCGCGGTCCGGGTACAGCACGGGCGCGGGGCGGCGCGTGAAGCGCAGGCCGTCGCTGCTCTCGGCGAGCCCCAGCCGTGACGTGTGATGGCCGATCCGCATCTCGCCGCTCGCATCCTCGGCGCGGTACAGCAGGAACACCTTCCCGCCCCTGACTACGGCAGCGGGATTGAAGGTGGCGTATTCCTCCCACCGCACGAGCGAGTCGTTCACGGGCGAGCGGAAGGTGGAGGCCGGATCGGGGGTGATGACCGGGTTCACCCGGGCGGGCTTCTCGAACGGCCCGAACATCCACCCGCGCCGCTGTGCCGAGGCGGGCTGCCCTGCCGCTACACCGAGCACCAGGAGCGTCAGCACCTTGCGATACAGCACCGACCGCCCGAGCTCGGTGAAGCCGAGCGCCCGGTGCGCCCGCTGGGAGTCCCCGTTGTCCAGCTCCGCGTCGGAGGCGAACTCCCGGTACCCCCGTTGCCGGGCCCACGCCCAGGCGGCGTGCACGAGCGCCGCGCCGACGCCCCGCCGCCGCACGTCCGGGTCCACGTACCAGCCCTCGAGGTAGCCCACGGGACTGGTGTCGCAGCCGTCCGCCACCGAGCGCTCGCCCACCTCGGCGAACCCCGCCAGACCGGTGCCCTCGGGCCGCGGTGCGACGAGGACGGCGCTGTCATCGCGTGCAACCCACGCGGCCATCTCGTCGCTGTGCGTCTCGGGCGGGAGCTGCGGCCACAGGGCGCGGCGCATGCGGAGCCATTCCTCGTCGTCAGACGGGTTCCGTGGGCGAACCTCCATGTCCCTAGTGCTCTCGTCAGGCGGTGGATGGTGGCGGGCGGTGCCCAAGTTTCGCCAGGCTGCGGTCATGCAGGCGGCCGAGCGTCAGCTGCGCCGTGAGGGCGCCGATGAGCGCCAGGAACATG
>JBOHSV010000195.1:0-3245 GCA_050921735.1 Gemmatimonadales bacterium
GTGATGCATTTGCCCAGGCCCATCGATCCGACGCGCAGGTAGTTCGCGGTGAGCGAGTTGGCCGGCACGAGCGTCTTGAGGCGCAGCTCGGCGGGATCGAGGCTCAACTGCTCGGCGATCTTGTCGATGTGGACTTCGAGCGCGAAGCGCGGCTGCGGCGTCCCGTGCCCGCGCTTGGGCCCGCAGGGCGGCTTGTTGGTGAACGCCCGCGCGCCCTGGAACCGGTACCGGGGCACCTCGTACGTGACGGTCTGGAGCGCCCCCGTGTAGTAGGTGCTCGCCACCCCGTAGGACCCGTACGCGCCGCCGTCGAGGAGCGAGCGGAAGTGCATCGCCGTGATCGCGCCGTCCCGTTTCACGCCCGTCTTCACCCACATCAGCGTGGGATGCCGCCCGCGGTGGCAGTAGAACACCTCCTCGCGGGTGAGGGTGATCTTGACGGGTCGTCCCGTGACCATGGCGAGCTTGGCCGCGACGAGTTCGTGACTGAACGGGTCGCTCTTGCCGCCGAAGCCGCCGCCGTTGGGGGTGGCGATCACCCGGATCCGCGCGGGCGAAAGCTCGAGCACCTGGGCGAGCGCCCGATGCACGTAGTGCGGGGTCTGCGTGGAGCTCCACAGGGTGAGCCGGCCGGCCGGCGACCACTGCGCCACGGCGGCGTGTTGCTCCATGGGGAGGTGCGTGCTCCCCTCGTAGAAGAACAGGTCCTCGCGCACGACGTCCGCCGCCGCGAATCCCTCCGCCACGTCGCCGAATTCGAGCGAGATCACCTTGTGGAGGTTGCCGCCGGGGCCGTAGGCGTGAATCCGCGGCTCCGGCGTGCGGATCGCATCCTCGGCCGAGGCGATGGCCGTGAGCGGCTCGTAGTCGACCTGGATGAGGTCGAGCGCCGCGGTCGCGGTGTCCTCGGTCGTGGCGGCGACCGCCGCCACGGGATCTCCGATGAAGCGAACCCTATCCCGCGCCAGCGCGTGCTCGTCCTGACTCACGGGCAGGATGCCGAACGGGATGGGGAAATCCTGCCCGGTGAGGACCGCCTGCACGCCGTCGAGCCGGGCGGCCCGGGAGATATCGATCGCCCGGATCCGGGCGTGCGGGTGCGGGCTGCGCAGCAGCTTGGCGAACAGCATCCGGGGCAGAAACAGGTCGTCGGCGAAGCGCGTCTCGCCGGTGACCTTGGCCACGGCATCGACCTTGCGCAGCGCCCGGCCAACCACCCGCAGCTCCGGCGGGCGCCCGGCGCGGCGACCGCCCGTCCCGCGCTTAGCGCCCATACAACGTCTCGCGAGCGGGCTCCGCCGGCTCGCCGCGCAGCCGCGCGGCGGCCAACTCGACGGCTTCGTAGATCTTGATGTAGCCCGTGCAGCGGCAGAGGTTGCCCGACAGGGCGTGCTTGATGTCGTCGCGGGTGGGGCGGGGGGTGCCCTCCAGCAAGGCCTGCGCCGCCAGGAGAATGCCGGGCGTGCAGTAGCCGCACTGCGCGGCGCCCAGGTCGGCGAAGGTTTGCTGCAGCGGGTGGAGCGTGCCGCGGCGCGCCATCCCCTCGACCGTCCGGACGCGCCGGCCCGCACAGGCGGCGCCGAGCGTCAGGCACGACAGCACCGGCACGTCGTCCACGAGTACGGTACACGTGCCGCACTCGCCCAGCTCGCAGCCGTGCTTCGTTCCCGTCAGGCCGAGGTCTTCGCGCAAGACTTCCAGCAGGGTCTTGTGCGGCGCGAACGCCACCTCCGCGCGCTCGCCGTTCACCTCGAGGGCGATTGTGACCTTGGCGTCGGGCATATGCCGAAACGTAATCTTGTGACGGCGAGGGGACGATGCCAGGTTTCGGGCGGCACCCTAACCGGAGCGCGCTTCGATGAGCGTCGATCGACGGATGGTCGGATGGGCGGTTGGCTGCTCCCTCGCACTCTGGGCTGTCCATCCGCCCATCCGCCTGTCCGCCCAGGACTATCGCGCCCAGGCCGTCCGCATCCTCCGCGCCACGCCGCTCGTGGACGGCCATAACGACATTCCGGACGCGGTCCGCGACCGCGGCGGGCTCGACTCGGTGGATCTCGCGACCGCCCAGCCCGCGCTGCACACGGACCTCGCGCGGCTCCGCGCGGGGGCCGTCGGGGCCCAGTTCTGGGCGGCATACGTCCCGGTTTCGACCCTGGACTCGGGTCCGCACCCCGCCGTGTACGCCCTCGAGCAGATCGACTTCGTCCACCGCCTGTGCCGGCGCTACCCCGATGTGTTCGCGGCGGCGCGCACGGCGGCGGACGTGGAGCGGAACTTCACGGCGGGGAAGATCTCCTGCCTCATCGGCATCGAGGGCGGGCACGCCATCGAGAACTCCCTCGGTGCGCTGCGCATGTTTGCGCGCCTGGGCGTGGGGTATCTGACGCTCACGCACAACCGCACGCTGGACTGGGCCGACGCCGCCACCGATTCCGCGCGCCACGGCGGGCTGGCGCCGTTCGGGGACGCCGTGGTGCGGGAGATGAACCGGCTGGGCATGCTGGTGGATCTGTCGCACGTGTCCGACGCCACGATGATGGACGCCCTGCGGGTGACGCGCGCCCCCGTGATCTACTCGCACTCCTCGGCGCGCGCGCTCTGCGGCCACGTGCGCAACGTGCCGGACTCGATCCTCCGGCGCGTCACGGCCAACGGTGGGGTCGTCATGGTCAACTTCGCCCCGCAGTTCATCTCGGAAGAGGTGCGGCTCCACGGCCAGGCGGTACAGCGCCGGGCCGACTCCCTGCGCGGGGCGGGGGTGGCGCCGGACGCGGTGCGCGATTCGGTGCGGGCGTGGAACGCCGCGGCGCCACGGGCGACCCTGCGGCAGGTGGCCGACCACATCGAGCACATCCGCCGGGTGGCCGGGGTGGACCACGTCGGGATCGGCTCGGACTTCGACGGCATCGGCACCATCCCCGAGGGGCTCGAGGACGTGTCCAAGTTCCCCGATCTGATGGCGGAGCTGCTGCGGCGGGGCTGGAGCGAGGGGGACATCCGCAAGCTCGTGGGTCTGAACGTCCTGCGGGTGATGAGGGCCGCGGAACGGGTGGCGGGCCTCTAGAAGCTGCGCTCCACGGCCACGGCGATCCCTCGCCGCGACAGGACCGGCTCGGATCGTACGACCGTCGCATCGATCCGGACGGTCGTCCCACCCCCCGCGTTGTAGCGCACGCCGGCCAGCCCGGTGATCGTCTCGAGCGAGCGGACCTGCTGGGCGGGCGGCGTGCCGACCACGTAGC
>JBOHSV010000196.1:0-2494 GCA_050921735.1 Gemmatimonadales bacterium
GTGGGAGGCGGCGCGGCGACGGGCCGGTCGTCGAGGGCGTGCAGCCGCCGCGCCACCACGTCCGCCACGTCGCGCCCCATCACCCGATGAGTGGTGAGCTTGCCGCCGGCGATGGTGAGCAGTCCCGCGGCGCTCTCGACGATGCGGTGCTCGCGCGACACCTCCGACGCCGACACCGCGCGCGCCGGCGCGAGCAGGGGCCGCAGGCCCGCCCACGTGGAGATCACGTCGCCGGGCCCCAGGCGCGCGTTGGGAAAGAACGCGTTGGCCGACCGCAGCAGGTACACCACGTCCTCGGCCGTGGCCCGCACGTCGTCGGGCGGCCCCGCGTCGTCCGTGTCGGTCGTGCCGATGTAGGACAGGTCGCCCCATGGCAGGACGAACATCACGCGACCGTCGATGGGCGAGAACACGGTGACCGCGTGCCGCTGCCCAAGCCGCGCGCGCGGCACGGCCACGTGCGCGCCCCGGGTGAGCCGCAGCAGCGGCTCGGCCCACGGATCGTCGAGGCGGCGCAGCACGTCGGTCCACGGCCCCGTGGCGTTCACCACCACCAGCGCCCGCACCGTACGCGTGACTCCGGCGAGCGCATCGCGCACCGTGGCGCCGCGGACCTGACCGTCGGGCTTCGCGAGCCCGATCGCCTCGGCGTAGTTGGCCGCCAGCGCGCCGGCCCGGGCGGCACTGCGCACGGTGGCGAGCACCAGGCGCGCATCGTCCGCCTGCGCGTCGTAGTACAGCGCCGCGCCCACCAGGTCCTTGTCCTTCAGCCCCGGCTCCTCGCGCCGCACCCGCCGGGGGCGGAGCCAGCGGTGCGACCGCACGTTGCGGAACGCCGCGAGCAGGTCGTACAGCCACAGACCCGCGCGCAGCTTCCACGCGGTCACGCGCGAGCCGCGGTAGACGGGGAACAGGAAGGAGATGGGGCGGACGAGGTGCGGCGCGATGCGCAGCAGGATCCGCCGCTCGCGACTCGCTTCGGCCACGAGGCGGAACTCGCGCTGCTCGAGGTAGCGCAGGCCGCCGTGGATCAGGCGCGACGAGTGAGAGCTGGTGCCGCCGCCCCAGTCGCCCTTTTCTACCAGCGCCGTCCGGATGCCGCGCAGCGCCGCGTCACGGGCGATCCCCGCGCCCGTGATCCCGCCCCCGATCACCAGCAGATCCACCGGCTCGGCGGCCATCTGGCGCAGCGCGGCGTCGCGCGTCTTGTGCGAGAACTCTTGGTCGCTCAGGGCGATCTCCGGCTTGGCTGTGCAACCTGGGGGGTGATAGGTTTCGGTTCGTCGTTCCCAGGCTGAAGCCAGGGCTCCGCTCTGCCGAGCCCACCCTTCAGGGTGGGAATATTCACGGGAGAAGGTAATGCCTCAGGTCAACGGGCGTCGCGTCGCCGTCATCGGCGGCTGCCGCACGCCCTTCGCCCGGTCGGGCACGGTGCTCAAGGACGCGCGCGCGGTGGACCTCGCCCGCCACGCCGCGCGCGAGCTGCTGCACCGCACCGAGCTGGACCCGGCGGAAGTGGACGAGGTGATCTTCGGGCAGGTCGTGCCGTCGGCGCTCGTGCCCAACGTCGCCCGCGAGGTGAGTCTGCTGCCCCAGTTCCCCAAGGAGATCCCCGCGTACAGCCTCAACCGCGCCTGCGCCTCCGCCAACCAGGCCATCACCGCCGCCCACGACCAGATCGCCCTCGGCCACGCCGACGTGATCCTCGCGGGCGGCACGGAGTCGCTCTCCGACATCCCGATCCTGGCGTCGCGGCGCTTCGCCGACGTGCTCGTCGAAGCCGCCAAGGCCAAGACACCAGGCCGGCGCCTGCGGGCCTTCGCCCGGTTGCGCCCCCGCGACCTCGTGCCGGTGGCGCCCGCCATCGCGGAGCCCTCCACGGGCATGACGATGGGCCAGTCGGCCGAGAAGATGGCCAAGGAGAACGGCATTTCGCGCGACGCGCAGGATCGCTGGGCACTGCGCAGCCACGAGCTCGCGGCCCAGGGCACGGTCGACGGCCGGCTCACGAGCGAGATCGCGCCGTGGTTTCCGCCCGACGGGAAAAGCCCCGTCGTCACGGCGGACAACGGCATCCGCGCCGATACGTCGCTCGAGCAGATGGCGAAGCTCAAACCCGTGTTCGACCGCCAGTACGGCACCGTCACGGCGGCCAACTCCTCGCCGCTCACCGACGGCGCCTCCGCCGTGGTCCTGATGAGCGCCGACAAGGCCCGGGCTCTAGGATACGAGCCCCTGGCGTACGTCCGCTCGTATGCCGTCGCCGCCGTGGACCCGGGGTGGCAGCTGCTCCAGGCACCGGTGTGGGCCGTCCCCATGGCGCTGGAGCGCGCCGGGGTGCGCTGGAGCGACCTCGGGCTCATCGAGATCCACGAGGCGTTCGCCGCCCAGGTGCTCTCCAACCTCAAGGGGTTCGCCGAGAAAGGCTGGGAGATCAACGAGGACATCATCAACGTCATGGGCGGCTCCATCGCCATCGGCCATCCGTTCGGCG
>JBOHSV010000197.1:0-3035 GCA_050921735.1 Gemmatimonadales bacterium
CGGCGCTCACGTATCGCAAAGTCGGGCTGGCGTGATTCGGGGCCCCGACGAATCGCGCGAGAGTTGACTGGGGCTGGTCGCTTCCAGGGCGGGTGACGCGCCGGGGAAGCGAGACCACCTAAGCGTCGCCTACGCACGTAGACGCGGCATCGGGATCACGCTCGGACCGGGGTTCGATTCCCCGCGCCTCCATCACACTCGGGAAGCGTGCAACGGGAAGCGGGAGACGTGGAACTGCACCACGTTTCCCGCTTCCCGTTTCTCGTCTATATTGGCGCCCGAGGAGCGACCCCTTCTACCGCGGGAGGCCTCAGTGAACGCGGTCCTGGACCTGTTCAGAGTGCTGTGGGAGCCGGGCGCGGTGTTCGAGCGGGCGCGGGAACGGCCCCGGGTCCTCGTGCCGCTGCTGGTGATCATCGGCCTCAGCGTCGCGCTGGGCCTGCTCGCCATGCCGTACGTGCGGGCGGGGATGGCGGCCGTGATGGCCCAACGGCCGCAGGGCGCCGGCGCCGCCCCCGACCCCGGCACGCTGGCCATGTTCCAGTTCATCGGCACCGCCGTCTTCCTGCCGATCTACGCCTTCCTGGGCGCCGGCGTGTTGTGGATCGTGGTCTCCTTGTTCGGGGAGCAGGGCAGCTACCGCCACCTGCTGAGCGTCGTCACCTACGCCATGATCCTCTACATCCTGCAGGTGGCGGCCGGCGTCGTCGTGCTCGCCCTACGCGGCGTCGAGAGCATCACCTCGCCGCAGGACCTGCAGCCGGCGTTCGGCCTCGATCTCGTGTTCACCGGGGCGACCGGCTACCTCGGCGCGGTCCTCAAGGGGATCAACGTGTTTTCGATCTGGGGCGTCGTGGTGCAGGGGATCGGGATCACGAAGACGCACAACACGTCGCGCGAGACGGGCTACGCGGCCGCGGCGGTGGCGTTCGTGATCATCCTGCTCGTGGTGAGCCTGTTCGCCCTGCTGCGGCCCTAGACGGTGGCCTTGGTGCGGTTGACGTGCCCGGCTTCCTCGAGCGCGGCTTGCGCGGCGGCGAGGCGGGCGGTAGGAACGCGGAACGGCGAGCACGACACGTAGTGCAGGCCGGTGCGGTGGCAGAACTTCACGGAGCTGGGATCGCCGCCGTGCTCGCCGCAGATCCCCACCTTGAGATCGTGGCGGGCTTCCCGCCCCAGCCGCACGGCCAGCTCGACGAGCTTGCCCACGCCCGCCCGGTCGAGCACCTGAAACGGGTCGTCGGCCAGGATGCCCCGCTCAACGTACAGCGGCAAGAACCGGCCGGCGTCGTCGCGCGACAGCCCGAAGGTGGTCTGGGTGAGGTCGTTCGTGCCGAACGAGAAAAATTCCGCCTCGCGCCCGATCTCATCGGCGGTCAGCGCGGCCCGGGGGAGCTCGATCATCGTGCCCACGAGGTACGGCACCGCGTGCCCTTCCGCCTGAAACACCTCCTGCGCCACGCGCCGCACGACCGCGGCCTGGCGTCGCAATTCCTCGACGTGCGCCACGAGCGGGATCATCACTTCGACGGCGACCTTCTTGCCGCGGCCCACGACGCGGCACGCCGCCTCGAAGATAGCGCGGGCCTGCATCTCCGTGATCTCGGGGTAGGTGATGCCCAGCCGGCAGCCGCGGTGCCCCAGCATGGGATTGGCTTCGCGCAACCCCTCGACCATGCGGTTCAGCCGGGCCACCGGCAGGCGCAGCGCTTTGGCCAGGGCCGTCGTTTCCGGGCCGCCGTGCGGCAGGAACTCGTGCAGCGGCGGATCGAGCAGGCGAATCGTGACCGGCAGGCCGGCCATCGCCTCGAAGATTCCCACGAAGTCGGCGGCCTGCATGGGGAGCAGCTTGGCCAGCGCGCGCCGGCGCCCCGCCTCGTCCGGGGCGACGATCATCTCCCGCATGGCCGTGATCCGGTCGCCCTCGAAGAACATGTGCTCGGTGCGGCACAGCCCGATCCCCTCCGCGCCGAACTCCCGGGCGTGTTTGGCATCGGCGGGCGTGTCGGCGTTGGCCCGCACGCGCAGGCGGCGTCGCGCGTCGGCCCACTGCATGAGGCGGTCGAAGTGCCGCCCGACCCGCGGGGCCACGAGCTTGGCCTTCCCCAGCATCACGCGGCCCGTGGTGCCGTCCACGGTGATCGTGCTCCCCCGCTTCACGACGCGCCCGTTCGCCCGGAACAGCCCGGCGGCGGGGTCGACATCCAGCTCCTGGGCGCCCACGACGCACGTCTTCCCCATCCCCCGGGCCACGACGGCGGCGTGGCTGGTCATGCCGCCGCGAGCGGTCAACACCGCCTTCGCGGCCACGATGCCGTGAAAGTCCTCCGGTGAGGTCTCCGGCCGGACCAGGATCACGTCGTGTCCCTTCTTGGCGAGCGCCTCGGCCTGGTCGGCGTCGAACACGGCCTCGCCGATGGCGGCGCCGGGCGAGGCCGGCAGCCCCTTGGCGATCACCGCGACCGCCTGGCGCGGATCCACCATGGGGTGGAACAGCTGATCCAGGTCCTGCGGCGGTACGCGCTGCAGCGCCTCGTCTTCGGTGATCAGCCCCTCATCCACCATTTCCACGGCGACGCGCACGGCGGCCATACCGGTGCGCTGGGCGCGGCGCGTTTGCAGGAAGAAGAGCCGGCCCCGCTCGAAGGTGAACTCGATGTCCTGCACGTCCCGGAAGTGCCGCTCCAGGCGGTCGGCGATGCGCTTCAGCTCGCCGTAGACCCGCGCGGTCCGCCCGCGCCGCAGGCGCGCCAGCTGCTGCGGCGTGCGGGCGCCCGACACCACGTCCTCGCCTTGCGCGTTCAGCAGGTAGTCGCCGTTCAGCACCTTCTCGCCGGTGCGGCAGTCGCGCGTGAACGCCACGCCCGTGCCGCTGTCTTCCCCCATGTTGCCGTAGACCATCGCCACGACGTTCACGGCCGTGCCCAGGTCGTCGGGGATCCCGTGCACGCGGCGGTAGTCCACGGCGCGCCGGCCGCGCCAGCTCGTGAACACGGCCTCGATCGCGCCCCACAGCTGCGTTTCGGGGTCGTCGG
>JBOHSV010000198.1:0-14002 GCA_050921735.1 Gemmatimonadales bacterium
GTGGCGGGCCGGTCGTCCGGCCCCCGGGAGTAGGACGCGTTCGACGGCTGGCCGCCGGGACGCCCGCCCCCGCCCCCGCCGCCCCCCGCGCGCGGCTCAGGCAGGCGCAGGGACGCCGGCAGTCCCAGCGTGGACATCGCATCCACCAGGCCGGGATAGACGGTCAGACCCGTCCCGTCGATCACCCACGCGCCGGCCGGCGGCGTCACGTTGGCCCCGACCGCCGTGATCAGCCCGTCGTTCATCACGACCGTGCCGCGCGCGATGGCGCGGCCCGGCGCCGTGACGATGCGCGCGTTGCGGATGGCGTAGTGCGACGGTTCCGCCGGCGTCTGCGCCGCCGCGGCACCGGCCGCGAGCGCGGCGAGCGCGGCGAGCGCGACCGCGGACCCCAGCACGCTGAAGCGAGCCATGGAGACCTCCGAAGCCTTGGTGAGCCGAGAGCGTTGACGTTACACGGGGGCGGCGGGGGCACAAGGCCGCCAGGGGTTCCTACGCCGGCCCGGCACCGCGCGTTGCGGGCCACCAGCGTCGTACGGCCCGGCAGTACACGTCATACGCGTCGCCGAACGTCCGCCTGAGCACGGGTTCCTCGTACCACACGACGAACAGGTGCGTGACGAGCCAGAACAGCGCGGCATAGGCGAGGAGGGACGGCGAACGGTAGAACAGCGCGGCGCCGGCGAGGGCGAGCCCGGCACCGATGTACATCGGGTTCCGCACGAACCGGTACGGGCCGCGCACGACCAGCCGGCGGGGCGGGTCGAACGGCGCGGGCGTGCCCCGCCCCACGAACGCGAAGGTGAGCACGCACCACAGGACGAGGGCCGCGCCGGCGGCCACGACCGCGATCCCCGCCACCTCCGGGACGCCGAGCCGGGCCGGCCGCTCGATCCCGGACCAGGACAAGACGCGGGCGGGCACGAACACCAGCACCACCGCGACGAACACCGCGGCGTAGGTGATGGCGCGGACCAAGACGATCACGGCGCCGCCCGCTCCGGTCACCCAGTTCCTAGCCCCGGCCCTCATCGAAGAACACGAGGAAGTCGGTGGGCGGCGGCGCGTGGCCCAGCTGCCGCAACAGCGTCACGACCTGCCCCCGGTGGTACGATGAATGATTGGCCACGTGCTGGAGCGTATGGACCAGCGGGTATTCCCACCGCTCGCCCTTCAGGTTCCGGTACGCCAGCCCGACGGGCAGTCGGTCGTCCGTCAACGTGGCGAGGAAGTCCCGCTGGTCGCGCTCGACGTCGCGCCAGCGGGTGGCCACCGCGTCGGCGTCGGCGAACTCCTCCTCGGCATAGACGTTCGTGGGCGATTCCCCTCGCCACCGTCGCAGCCAGATCCACTCCGCCCACACGAGGTGGACCAGCGTTCCCCTGACGGACCGGTAGCTGGTGCGGAGATCGCGTGTGAAGTCCGGCGGGGCCAGGCGGCGGGTGGCGTCCAGCAGGCGGCCCGTGGCCCACCGGTTGAAGGCGTAGAGGGTGCGAACCTCGTCCGCGGTCACGGCGACCCGGGCGGCACGTAGCCGAACGTGGCCAGCCGCTCGCCGGACGCCGCGTAGGCGGCGGCGGGCATGTCGGCGACGCCGGTGGCGTCGACCCATTTGTTGTAGAAGTTGAACAGGGCGCACACCGTGATGGCGTCGTACAACGCCTCCTCGCTCCAGCCCGCGGCCTTCACCCGCTCGAGATCCTCCGGCCGGAGCCGGTTGGACTCCCGGTTCATCTTGTCGATGAAGGCGAACAAGGCCTTCTCCCGGTCGCCGATCGGGGCGGTGCGGTAGTCCTCCAGCACGGCATCCACCAGCGCCCGATCGCCCAGCAGCGACGCCGCGACCGCGGCGTGCGAGCCGATTCAGAAGGGGCAATCGTTGCGCCGGGACGTGAACGCCGCGATCAGCTCGCGGAGGCCCGGCGGGAGCGGGGACGGACCGCGCATCACGCCCTGGGTGAACCGCGACAGGAACGCGGTCCGGTCGGGCTTGTAGGCGAACAGGTGCATGATCTGCGGCACCGGCCGGCCCTCCGCCTTCAGCTGGTTGATCACGGGGGCGTACGCTCCCTCGGGGTCTTTCCGTTCGACGTCGGGAAGAAACATGGGATGCATCACATGGGCTCCGGGCACGGGGGCCGCCGGCATCAGGGACCGTCAGTTCAGGCGGCGCGCCGGCTGCGCTCGACCTTGGCGAGGTATTCCTGCGCGGCCCGCAGGGCGCGCCGCTTGCCGCCGTGGGTCAGGTCGCCGAAGAACCGGCGGTGGCGCGGCACGTAGCTGCCGTCGCGCCGTTTGTAGAAGCCCGTGCGCACGAACCATCCGTACGTGCGGGTGGAGGGCTGGTCGATGCGGCTGATGCCGCGGCGGCGTCTGGGCCGGGACCGGGGGCGCTTCATCGAGTCGCTCCTTCGGTGGAAGCGGGTCGCGTCACGCTGCGTGCGGAGTAGTACAAACACAATTCTACCCCACCCGGCGCCGTCCGCCAGTGCCCACGACTTGTTAGGCACCGCCCCGTCGTCAGCGAGGCTGGATGGTTCCGGTCACTTCCACGACGACGCGGTAGCCCTCCAGGCGAGGCGGGATCCCGGCTGTGGTGGCGGGGTTCCCGTCGGCCAGGAGCACCTTGATGCAGCGCTCGCCATCGCACAACGCGACGGCGGTCCCCACCACGCCGGGCAAGGCCAGCAGGGAATCCGCGTGCGCGGCGAGAACGGCGTCGATGTCCCTGGCACCCACGTTGGCGCTGCTCCCCTGGCCCGCCCCGCCCCCCCGTTGGGAGGCCGAACAGGCCGCTACTGCGCCCGCCAGAAGCAGCGGCGCGATGCGGCGTCCGATCATCCCTAGCGTCTCACGAAAATCGTGGTGCCGTTGCTGCTGCCGTCCGGGTCGTGATTGGCGGCCGGCTTGTACACGTACCCGGCACGCGTCATGCCGCTCACCGCGAACGACACCAGCTTGGTCGGGTTCGGAATGGACGAATAGACGATGCGGCAAATCCCGACGCCGCCGGCCTCGCCCGTCGTGCACGTGCCCGAATTCGAGCCGCCCCAGCTTCCATTCACGGTCACGCCGTTCACGGCATCATGCCGCGCATCGTGCACGGTGATCTCCACGGTGGCCGACCAGGTGTTCCCGCCATGCGCGGCGAAGCCCGCGAGATCCCCCACGTGCACGCTCGGCGGGTTCACGGTGATCCCAATCGCGCCGGCGTCGTTGCTCGGGTTGCCGTCGGCCAGCATCTGCCGCGCGAACAGTGTGTGTCCGGTGATCTCCACCCCGGCGGTGTTCCAGGGGAAATCGAGCACGGCGCCGGCCCCCACGGCGAGACCCGCCACCGCCTGCGTGCCGATCGTCGCGCCGAAGAAGCCGTCGGTCACGACCACATCAAAGGTCGCCGTCACGTCCTGGTCGCCCACGTTCTTGACCGTGACCCCGATGTGGGCCGTGTCCCCCTGCGTCACCGAGGCGGGCGCGGTGATGCCGGTCAGGGCGATATCGGTCAGCTTGGGATTCACCGAGACGACGGCCGAGCGCTGGTTGTTGGCGGCGTTGTCGTCGGTCAGGCTGTGCGTCGCCACCAGCGTGTGACTGCCGAGCGCGGCGCCCGTGGTGTTCCAGCTGAAGCTGAGCGTCGTCGTGGCGCCCACGGCGAGTCCCGTGACCGTCTGGCTGCCGATCGTCACGCCCGCCGTCGCGTCGGTCAGCACCACGTCGAAACCGGCGGCGGCATCCAGCTCGCCCACGTTCTGGACCGTGACCCCGATGGTGGTCGTATTGCCCTGGGTCACTGAAGCAGGCCCGGTGAGATTCGTCACCGCGATATCCGCCACCTTCGGCTTCACCGACACCACGGCCGAGCGCTGGTTGTTGGCGGCGTCGGCATCCGCCAGGTCGTGCGTCGCCACCAGCGTGTGGCTGCCCAGCGTGGCGCTCGAGGTGTTCCAGCCGAAGCTGAGCGTCGAGCTCGTGCCGACCGGGAGTCCCGTGACCGTCCGGCTGCCCAGGGTCACGCCGTCGGTCGCGTCCTGGAGCGTGACGACGAACCCGTTCCCCACGTCCTGGTTCCCGACGTTGCTCACCGTGACGGCGACGTTCACCGACTGGCCCTGTGACACCGTGCCGGGCGCGGTCACATCGGTCACCGCGACGTCGGTCACGAGGGTCACCGGCGCCTTCACCGTGATCCCGATCCCGGCGGCGTTGTTGGTCGAGTTGCCGTCGGCCAGCAGATGCCGCGCGAACAGGGTATGCCCGGTGATCTCGACACCGGTGGTGTTCCAGGCGAAGTCGAGCGTCGTACTCGCTCCGAGGGCGAGGCCCGCGACCGTCTGCGTGCCGATCGTCGGGCCGAAGAAGCCGTCGGTCAGGACCACGTCGAAGCTCGCGGTGACGTCCTGCTCGCCCACGTTCTGGACCGTGACCCGGATGTGGGCCGTCTCACCCTGCGTCACGGACGCCGGTCCGGTGACCCCCGTCAGGGCGACGTCGATCAGCTTCGGGTTCACCGAGACCACGGCGGAGCGCTGGTTGTTGGCCGTGTTGTCGTCCGGCAGGCTGTGGGTCGCGACGAGCGTGTGACTGCCCAGCGCGGCGCCGGTGGTGTTCCAGCTGAACGTCAGGGAGGCGCTCGCGCCCGCCGCGAGCCCCATGACCGTCTGGCTGCCGATCGTCACGCCCGCCGTCGCGTCCTCCAGCGTGACGACAAAACCGCTCCCCACGTCCTGATTCCCCACGTTCCCCACCGTCACGGCGACGTTGACGGACTTTCCTTCCGACACCGCGCCGGGCACGGCCACGCCGGTGACGGCGACGTCGGTCACCTGCGGGAGCACCGCGACCGTCGCGGCGCTCCGGTCGTTGGCGGGCTTGTCGTCGGCCGCGGTGTGGCTTCCGACCAGGGTGTGCTCGCCGGTCGAGGCGGGCGTCCAATCGAAGGTGACGGTGACGCTGGCGCCGGGGGCCAGCCCGGCGACGCTCCGCGAGCCGACGGTCACGTTCTCCGTCGTGTCCCGCAACGTCACGTCGAACGGGGCCGGGACGTCCTGGTTGCCGAAGTTCTTCACGGTCACCGTGACCGGGGCCGTGTCGCCCAGCACCACCGGCCCGGGGACGCCCACGCCGACGACGGCGACGTCGGTCAGCGGCCCCGGCGGCGGCGGCGCGAAACCGTCGATCGAGACGCCGAACCGGTTCAGCACCAGATCGATCCGGTTGGCGACGGTCACCGTGGCGCTCCCGGCGAACAGCAGCGCCACCGGGTACAGGTTCGGGTCGTCGGTCACGATGAGAGATCCCGAATCCCCACCGCCGCTGAACGTCCCCGGCTCGATGATCACCTGGTCCACGAAACGGGCGAACTTCGTACAGTCGAACCCCGAGACCTCGTAGCAGATCAGGACGCTGGCGTTGACGCCGGTGATCTGTCCGTGGGTGAGGCGCGTGGTGCGGCCGTACTTCTGGACATTGAGGCCGAGCAGTGCGTTCCGGTCGTCGAACACGCCGTCGCCGTCCGCGTCGCCGAAGATGGTCGCGTTCGGCACACCGTAGCCGTCGTCGCCGGGCGAGGCGTTGCCCAGCTGGTCGGTGCTGGACAGGGCCACGGCCGCATCGATGGTGTTGTTCGCGGTGGTGGCGAACGTGATCGGCTGGAAGTCGGACAGCACGGCGATCTGATCGGCGGCGGTGCCGCCGTCGAATGGTCCCGGCTGGTAGGCGGGATCGCCGATGGTGGCCGCGTTCGAGTTGGCCAGGACGTGGTTGTTGGACAGGATGTACACCCGCCCCAGCGCGTCGCGCACGCGCGCGCCGATCGTGCCGGCGGTGATCGCCGGGTGCCCCACCGAGAACCCCAGCGGGGCGGGTCGCTGGCGCCCCGTGGGATCGCTGTAGGCCACGAGCCGGCCGGTCACGCGCGGGGCGACGGGAATCCCGTCGAGCGCCGGGGGCAGGCCGGCGATGCCGGGGCGCTCGAGCAGGATCTGGATGCCGGCACGACCGTCGGGGTGCACGCCGACCGCGGTGCCCACGACACCGGGGACCCGGAGTAGCGCGTCGGTGTGGCGCTGTTGCGCCGCGATGGCGGCCCCGAGGTCCGGAGGGGCGCCGCGGTGGGGCGCCGCCGAGGGACCCGTGAGTGGATCGGAGGGGCGGTCGCCACACGCGTACCATACGGCGGTGCCGGCCGCCATCAGGACGACGATGGCGGCGCGGGTCCACGTACGAGGGGCCACCATGGCGACTCCCGGGCTCAGGGCAGCGAACGGGCGCGGTACGAGTATGGAGCCCCGGGGCCGACTCGGCAAGCCGGGCGTCGAGGCGCATTCAAGGGAACCTGAACCGGATCGGCGGCAGCGTCACCCGCTCCGGCAGCCCGGTCAGACCGCCGCGGCGAACCACGCGACGCCCAGGACAACCAGGAGGCCGCCCAAGAGCCGGCGGTAGGTGACCCCGATAGATGCGGCGAACCGAACACCCTACTTGGCCGCGCCCGCCAGAATGAGATGAGAAGGCCAACCCCTGGCGATCGACGTACTGTTGGATCGCCAGAACGTGAAACCGGGCAGCACGCCCACCACCAGGAGGTTGGCCCATGACGACGCTTCCAGCGATAACGATCGGTCTGGATCTCGGCGACGCCCGCTCGCACTTCTGTGTGCTGGACCACGAGGGACAGGTGACGGGCCGCGGCAGCGTGGGCACCACACGCGCCGGGGTGCGCGATCTGGGCGGGTGCTACCCCAGAGCCCGGGTGGTCCTGGAGGTGGGAACGCATTCACCGTGGGTCAGTCGACTCCTCGCCGAGTTCGGGCACGACGTGGTCGTGGCCAACGCCCGCAAGGTCAAGGCGGTGTGCGCGGCGACCCACACAAGCGACCGGGTCGATGCCGAGACGTTGGCGCGGCTGGGCCGGTTCGACCGGGCGCTCCTCGCTCCGATTACCCACCGGGGGGCGGCGGCGCAACGGGACCTCGCCCAGCTGCAGGCGCGTGACGCGGTGGTGCGGGCCCGGCGAATCTGCCTCGCACGATCGGGGCCCTCAAGAGCGGCTGACCCCGGGGCGGCGCCCCGGGGTCGGCTACTACTGCACGTTGATCGGCTCGACGGTCTTGCGGACCTTGACCCGCAACCGTGACCCGGGGAGCCCGCCCGCGAGGCTGACCTCGTTGTAGCGATACACGCGCACCCGCTGGTCCGGCCGCGCCTGGTTGCTCGCGCCGGGGACGTTGTACGCCCCGCTGTCGGGCAACGTGAACGGGCCGAAGTCCCGCGTCTCGACCTCGGCGGCCTGCGCCCGCGAGGGCACGGTCCACCGGACGTTCAGCGTCGTCCCCGCCGTATCGGTGGCGTTGGGGGTCGGCGCCGTGATGTTGTGCATGCTGGGCCCGCCCAGCACGACGTCCCGCACGTTGTCCGTTCCGCGCGTGACGTTCAGGCGGAAGTCGCCCGAGGGGAACCCGTTACCGGTCATGATGTAGTTGCCGCTCCCCTGCGCATCCTCGGGCAGCGTGAGCGTCCCGAGCGAGGGGTTGCTGATGGTCACCGTCGCGCCGGACACCGGATTGTCCAGGCCGTCGCGCACGATGACCTCATAGGTGGTCACGAACCCGCTCACGGCGGCCGCGTCGTCGTCGGCTTCGATGTTGGCCGTGACTTTGAGACTGTTGGTGCCCGTGCCGGGGTTGTTCCGGCTCGTCGCCGGCCCCGTCCCATCGCCGCAAGCGCCGATCCCCAACAGGATCGCGCCCAGCCAGACTGCCGCCTTCTGCCCACGCATACCTGCCTCCTGTGATCGCAATTCGGTGGCGGCCGGCGGACCCGCCGCCGGCGCGCCGCCCTACAGGAGCAACGGGCGTGCCCGAATGCGGCTCCAGCCAGCCCGTGCGGCCGCGTGACCGGGATCACGCCTCCGGCGGCACGTTTCGATGCAATAGATGGGCGGTTGACTCAACGCGTATCAGGGTCGAGCGCCCGGAAGCGGGGCGGCTCCCACGTCTCGGCACGCGCTGCGGGGAACGGATGTTGCAAGCGAGGAGGGCGCTTGTCACCCGATGTGTGAGCTTTTCACCAACGCGCGAGGATCATAATGACCGCTCGACGAGGGCGTACGTGGTGGCCGGCCGTGCTCGCCGCCGTGTCGGCCGTTCCGACGCTGGCCCGGACGGTACCGGCACAGACACGCTCCTGGCGCGGCACCGCGCGGATCGACGCCGAGGTCCGGTACGACGACAACCCCTTTCTTCTCACACCAAGCAAGAAGCGCGCCCTCGGGCAGGTGTCGCCGGCGGACGCGCTCAGCGGCCGCTACGTCGACATGGAGAGCGCAACGGACCTCGTGCCGCTGCCCGCCGTGGAGCTGGGGCTGAGAGGACCGGGCCTCGGCGGGCGCGCGCTGGAGGTGTCCGCGGACGTCGCCTACGAGGCGAACCTGGAGAACGCCCGGCGGCGCCACGCGGAGCTGGAGCTGACGGTCGCACAGTCACTGCGGCGGGACGGGCGACTGCGGCTCAACGCCGACTGGCGGCCGAGTTCTTTTCACAAGAACTATCTCCAGGACGCCGTGGACCTCGACGCCGACGGCGACATCGCCCGGGAGGAGCGGCGCTATGAAGCCGGGATGTCTCGGGAGATCGAGGTTTCCGTGGGGTACCGTCACCGCCTCATGAAAGCCACCAAGCGGCGGCCCGTCGGCCTCGCCGCCGAGGTGGAGCTCGGCTACTTCGACCGCGCGTACGACGCGCCATTCGAGGGCCGGGGCCGCCGCGGCCCCGGCGCGGGTCTCGACCTGTCGCTGGACGTCGGGCGCCGGTGGCGGATCGGGCTCGAGCTCGGATATGCGTCGGAGTCCGCCGATCCGACGCCCGAGGTGCTGATCCTCGACGAGAATGCGTTCGGCGTGGACTTCAACGCCAATGGCGCCGCGGACGACGATTCCGCTCGGGCCATGGTGGCTGTCGACCGGTCGCGCACGGAGCAACGCCTCGGCATCACGCTCGAAGGCGAGCTGAGCAGGGCGGTGACCCTCGAGGTGGCCTTCGGTCACCGCCGGCGCAGCTTCGGCTCCGAGCAGCCGTACGACGTGGTGAATCGGGATCGCCGCGACCGGCGGAACGACCTCGCGGCCGAGCTCGACGTCCGGATCGCCTCCGGGCTGCACGTCATGCTCGGCGCGCGGCGCGCCGTGCAGACCACGAATCGCGCCGGCGACCCGGGATCGACCGGCGAGGAGACCGACTACACACGGCACGTCGTCTCGGCGGGCGTGCGCTACCGCTTCTGACTCTCACAGGAGTCGCGACCATGACCATGCTCGCCATGACGCTTGCCCTTCTGGCCAGCCCACCGCCGGTGCCGGCACCGCAGACGCTCCACTGCCGCATCGAAATCGCGGCCGGCGCGAAAGGGAAGCGGTGCCGCGTCACCATTCCGGCGGGCCGACGGGTGCGCCCGTGCACCGATGCCGACCGCCGGGCGGGGCATTGCGACGCGCGGGTGGGCGGTGGGCGGTACGTCGCCTGGGTGGTCGGCACGGGCCCCGGCCGTTGCCGAATCACGAAGAAGAAGACAAAGTGGGACCGCAAGGTCTCCGCGAAGCTCAGCAAGAGCGAGAGCGCGCCGAGTACCTGCGACCTCTACGTCGAGGTGCAGTGACCCGCATTCTCTTCACCGGCTATGCGCCGGTTCACTTCGTCTGCTTCCGGCCCATTTACCAGGCCCTGAAGCGGCTGCCGGGCATCACGGTGTCCTTCTCCGGCGAACGCGCGGCGGCGGACGGCCAGGGGCCGGTGCTGACGGCCGAGCAGCTGTACCGGCCGTTTCGGATCCCGCCGGACCAAATCCTGTCTCTGGACCAGATACGGCGCCAGAAGTTCGACGTCGTCTTCTGCGCCCATGTCTCGGGGTTTTTCCCGCGCGAGGACCGCGCCCGCATCCAGCTCTTTCACGGGCTGTCGTTCCGCAACATGGCCGTGCGGCGGGACGTGCTCGTGTACGATCATCTGTTCGTCACCGGCCCGTACATGATGCGGGCCTTCCACGACCAGCAGCTGCTGCGTCCCACGGACCCGCGGCTCGTACCCATCGGGTTCCCCAAGACCGACGGGCTCGTGGACGGGAGCCTCAACCGGCGGGCGATCCTCGAACGGCTGGGGCTGTCGGGTCGCCGCCCGGTGCTGCTGTACGCGCCCACCGGCCAGAAGCGCAACTCGCTGGAGACGATGGGCGAAGAGGTCCTGCGGCGACTGCGGGCGACCAAGCGGTACGACATTCTCATCAAGCTCCACGATCACCCGCGCGATCAGTCGATCGACTGGCCGACGAGGTTGCGACCGCTGCTGGACCGGCACACCAAGCTCGTGCGGGATCTCGACGTGGTGCCGTACCTGTACGCCGCGGACCTGTTGATCACCGACGCGTCGTCGGTGTCGAGCGAGTACAGCCTCCTCGACCGGCCCATGGTGTTTCTCGACGTCCCCGAGATGCTCGCGGCGATGCGGGCAAAGGGACGCGCCAGCGACCTGGACACGTGGGGACGGGAGGGCGGCGTGACCGCCCGCTGGCCCGACGAGGCGGTCGAGGGCGTGGCGTGGTCCTTGGCGCACCCGCGGCACGGCAGCGAGGTGCGCCGCGCCATGGCGAAGGACCTATTCTTCAATCCCGGACGCGCGACGGAGGCGGCGGTCTCGTGGCTCCGGACGCACCTGCTCGCGTGAAGCTGCGCCGCTCGCTGCGCCGCGGGCGCGACCTCCTGAGCCTGCTCTGGCCCCACGCCCGGCCCCATCTCGGACTGCTGGTGGGGGGCGCGGCCCTGAGCACCGCGGTCGTGGCCCTGCGCGTTGCCCAGCCGTGGCCGCTCAAGTGGATCCTCGACCTCCTCACCGAGCAGCCGGCCGACATCTCAGCCAAGCTCGGTATCGCCGGACTGAGTGCCGGCTACGTGCTCGTAACCCTGCTGGCGGCCACCGCCGAGTACGGCCACCTGCTCGCGCTCGCGGGACTGGGCAACCGCGTGCTCTACGGGTTCCGCACCCAACTCTTCACCCACGCGCTGCGCCAGCCGCTGGCCTTCCACGAGGGGCGGGAGGAGGGCGAGCTGCTCACCCGGATCGTCTATGATACGGCCCGGCTGCGGCAGGGTCTGAACGGCCTCCTGACGCGGGTGTTCCAGACGGCCGTCACGTTCGCCGCCATGAGCGCGGTCCTGGCATGGCTCGACGCGCGCCTGGCCGCGGTGCTCGCCGCGAGCGGACTCCTCGTGCTCGCGGCCATGTCCCGGGCCAGCGGGGGGATCGTGAAGGCGGCGCGCAAGCAGCGACGGCGCGAGGGAAAGCTCGCGGGCGTCGTGGCGGAAGATCTGCTGGGCATCCGGGAGCTCCAGGCCTACCGCGCCGGCACGCTGCCTGACCCGCGTTTCGCCCGGCAGAACGTCAAGAGCCTGCGACAGGAGCAGAAGGTCCGGCGGCTGGGCGCCGTGCTGCAGCTCCGCACCGAGGTGCTGCTCGCCGCCGCCGTGACCGCGATCCTGTGGATCGGCGCCCGCCAGGTGCAGGCGGGCGGCCTCACGGCCGGTGACCTGGTACTGTTCGTCTCCTACGCCGTCGGTCTATATCGGCCGTTCAGCCAGTTCGCCCGCCATACTGCCCGCTCGGGGAAGACGGTCGCGTGCGCCGAGCGGCTCGCCAAGATCATGACCCGCCAACCCGCCGTCGCAGACGGGCCGGGCGCCGTCACCGCGCCGCCGCTCCGCGGAGCGATCGTGTTCAACGAGGTCTCGGTGAAGAGCCCGCGGCGCCGCCGAGGCGCCCGGAAATGGGCGCTCCGCCAGGCGACGTTCAAGGTGGAGCCCGGCGAGCGGGTGGCGATTGTCGGACCGAACGGGGCGGGCAAGTCCACCGTGCTGCGCCTCGTGATGCGGCTCGCCGATCCCGCCGGCGGGGCCGTCCTGATGGATGGGCGTGAGCTCCACGACTACACCATCGCGTCCCTGCGCAGACAGATCAGTGTGGTGTTTCAGGAGAGCGTGTTCTTCGGGATCCCGGTTCGCGACAACATCGCCCTGGGGCGGGAGGGCGCCGACCTCGCGGAGGTCCGCGCCGCCGCGGCTCGGGCGCACGCCGCGGAGCTCGTGGAGCGGCTGCCGCAGGGCTACGACACACGGCTGCGCCGCCGCGGGGGACTCTTGTCGGGTGGCGAGCGGCAGCGGATCGCGCTCGCGCGCGCCATGCTCCGCGATGGACGAATCTGGCTGCTCGACGAGCCCACGACGGGCATCGACGGGCGCACGGCCGCAGACCTGCTCGCGCTCCTCTTGGAGGCGACCCACCACCGGACCACGCTCTGGGTCACGCACGACCCCACGATCCTGGCTCTCCTGGACCGCGTCGTCGTGCTCGAAGAGGGACGCGTGATTTTCAGCGGCGCGCCGGACGAATACGGCCGCTGGCTCGCCCGGCGGGTGTTGCCGGCCGTCGACGCCACGGCAGGAGGGAACTGACGTGCAGGCGGTAATCCTCGCTGGCGGCGTCGGGAGCCGTCTCTCGAAGCTCACCGGTGGCCGGCCCAAGTGCCTGGTGGACATCGGCGGTCGTCCGCTCATCCTGCACCAGCTCGACGCGCTCTCCGACCATGGTGTCGGGCCGGTCCTCATGGTCGTGGGCTACGAGCACGAGGCCATTCGCAAGGTCGTCGGGGAGCGCGTCGAGTATCTCGTCAACGGGCGGTTCCGCGAGACCAACAGCTTGTACTCGCTGTGGTTGGCCCGCGAGTGGATCAAGGGCCCCTTCGTGTTGCTCAACTCGGATCTGATCCTCGATCCCGAGATCCTGAGTCGCCTGCTCGAGGAGCCGGGCAGCGTGCTGGCCTACGATTCGACCTCGTCGCGGGGGCGCGAGCAGACCAAAGTCGCCATTCGCGAGCGACGGGTCACCGATCTGGGCAAGGACCTGCCGCCCGGCGCCGCGCGCGGCGAGAGCCTGGGACTTCTCAAGTTCGACGCTACCGCGATGCGCGCGATGCTGAAGGTGGCGGACGAGTTGGTCCGCGAAGGGCATGAGCGGGCGTGGGTCATCGAAGCGACGCGCGCCACCGCCCGAATCGTGCCGATCTTCGGCGTGAACATCGCCGGGTTGCGCTGGGCCGAAGTGGACTTCCCCCACGACCTCGAGGAAGCGCGCCGGGAGGTGTGGCCCGCCATCGCCGCGGGGCGCTGGCGGCGCGCCGTCTACTGGCGACGGACACGCTGGGCCGTCGCCGCGCTCGCCGCCGCCGTTCTGACCCTCGGGGGATGGTTCGCCAGTACCCGGGTCGGGCCGGCCAGCATCGATTGGGAGAACGTCACGCCAATCGACGCTCCCCGCGTCTCCCTCGCGAGACCCAAGGGCGGGCAGCAGTGGTGGTTGGTGACGCGCCGGGACTCCGTGGCCGCCCGACTCGAGGGCGGCGCGCCGGTGCGGCTCGAGTTCCGGCTGTTGATGCCGCCCGACCGGCCCGACACGGCGCGCTACGTCGTGGCAGTCTCCGTGGACGGCGTACCGCAAGACTGGAGGGCCTTAACCGCGACCCCGGACTCGACCGTCCTGCTGGCCGGAGCCGCCGTGGGAGACCGCGACCGGCTGGAGTTCACGCTGCCCCCGGGCGAGCACGTCGTGCGCGTGGCGCTCGTGGCCGGCCACGGCGACCGATTGTTGCTGCGGATTCGGCGGCCGGAGTAGAGTCCGGGCGCCACGCGTCGGTGCGGGATCGCGGTCACTCCGTCCCCGACGACGGGCAATGCCCCACGCGAGTCCGGCGGCGATCCCGATCGCGCTGCCCAGCCCGATCGCGGCGAGCACCTGGAGAATGTCTTCGAGCACCATGGGATGGACCGTTAGACGCTCAACGTCTGCCCCGACGGCCGAGTTCCCGGTCGCCGGGCCGGTCAGGGGCCCGGCCGCAGGAAGGCGACGAGCTCCCCGATCACGGTCGGATCCCCAACGATCCGGATTCTGACCCACCTACGCCGCCC
>JBOHSV010000199.1:0-1640 GCA_050921735.1 Gemmatimonadales bacterium
CCCGCGTCTATGCCGGAGCCCCGCACCGCGCGCGCGCGCCTGCAATTCGGGCCGACGAACTTCGTGTTCCTGGGCGCGGCAGTCGTCGCGCTCGTCGCGGGCTACTGGCTCCTGGCCCAAGGCTCGACCACGGCAGCCCCGATTCTGCTGGTGCTTGGCTATTGCGTGTTCTTCCCAGTCGGCCTGGCCCTGTAAGGTTCGTCGCGGCCCGGGCGAATAGCTCAGCTGGTCCAGAGCGCCTGCCTTACACGCAGGAAGTCGGGGGTTCGAATCCCTCTTCGCCCACTGGGGTATTCAGATTGCGACACAGGAGTGATTGCGTGAGACCTGTTTTGCTGCTGGTCGCCTTCCTGGCCGGAGCCCCGGGTGCGGCGGCGGCCCAACTCGCCGCTCAGCAACCCGAAAAGATCCTCATCGTGCCACTGCCGGTGACGGGGGGCGCGGACTCGGCCGCGAGCATTCGCGTCGTCGACGTGGCGCGGGAGCGGCTCGAGCGGCTCGCGCGGTACAAGGCGATGGTCATCCCCAAGGAGAAAATCTGCGAGGCGTTGAGCGCCTCGGGGTTCGCCTGCGACGGGCTGATGGACAACCAGCAGGCGCGCCAGTTGGCGCGCTTCCTCGACGCCGATGCGTACCTGACCGGCGTGGTGTTGCGCGAGGGCGGCAGCCTCGCGGCGCAGCTCCGGATGGTCGACGTCGGCGGCTCCGGCTTCGCCTATTCCTTTACGGCGCGCGACGCGAACCCCGGCAACCCCGAAGCGCTCGGGGAAATGATCGCTCAGCGGCTGAACACGATCGTCCGCGCGGGGGAGCGGGCGCGCGAGTGCCAGCAGCACCGCCTGCGGGGCCAGTTCTCGCGGGCCATCGACGCCGCCCGCAAGGCGTGGGAGACCGCTCCCCACCTGCCGGCGGCCCACCTGTGCGTCGCCACCGTCTACGAGGCGCAGCGGCAGCCCCCCGACAGCATCATCGCCGCGGCGCGCCGCGCCCTGCGCGGCGACTCGCTCAACACCCATGCGTGGGAAACCATCGCGCGGCAGCACCAGGTCAAGGGCGACTCGGCCCAGGCGATCGATGCCTTCGAGATGCTGCTCAAGGGCGACCCGGTCAACAAGCCCATCCGGCTGGGCCTCGCGGCCACGCTGCAGCTCCGCAAGGAGCACGAGCGCGCGGCGCGGCTGCTGCGCGAGGGCCTGCAGTACGCCCCCGGCGACCGGGAAATGCAGGACCGGCTGTTCCAGATCTGCGTGGAGGGCGGGCTGTGGCGCTGCGTGCTCGACGGCGTCTCCCAGAGGGTGGGGCAGGATTCCAGCCTTCTGGCGGACACGTCCACGCTGAAGATCGCGATCGGGGCGGCGCAGCAGCTCTCCGATACGCAGGCGCTGGACGTCTACACGACGCGGGCGGTGCGGCATTTCCCGCGTGACCTCAGCTTCCTCAAGGCCCGCGCGTCGGCGCACGAGCTCGCCGGCGGCGTGGACTCGGCGGTGGCCGTCGTGCGGCGCGTGCTGGCGATCGATTCGACGGACGTCGCCGCCGCCCTGCTCGCCGCCAAGATCGTGACCGAACACGCGGTGTTCGACACCACCGGCGCCGGCGGCGACTCCGTGGTGCTGAACCGGCGGCGCGCGGAGGTGGCC
>JBOHSV010000200.1:0-2491 GCA_050921735.1 Gemmatimonadales bacterium
GGCTTCTTGTCCTTTTTCTTCTCTGCCGTGTCCGCCATGCTCCCCTTACCTCGGCCGCGGGATCGCCTGGCCCGACCGCACCGCGATCCGCTCGATCGTGCCGTCCTGGTCCTTGCGCCGCCGCACCCGCGTGGGCCGCCCCGACTTCGGGTCGAGCAGCATCACCTTGGCCGCCGCGATCGGCGCCGGAAACTCGATGATCCCGCTCTCCCCCTGGGGCGTCGTGGCGCGTTTGTGCTTCTTCACGATGTTCACGCCCTCGACCGTCACCCGGAACGTCTTGGGGTAGACGTGCAGGATCTTGCCCTCCTTGCCCTTGTCGTCGCCGCGGATGACGCGCACGACGTCGCCCCGCCGCACGTGCAGCTTGTGGCGCACCGGCTCCCGGCCACGCCGCCGCCGGCTCTTGCGGTAGACGAGCGGCTTCATCTCAGATCACCTCCGGCGCGAGCGACACGATTTTCATGAACCGCTTCTCGCGCAGCTCCCGCCCCACCGGGCCGAAGATGCGGGTCGCCCGCGGCTCCCCCTGTTCGTTGATCAGGACGGCCGCGTTCTCGTCGAAGCGGATGTACGAGCCGTCCCGGCGCCTGGTCTCCTTCGCGGTCCGCACGATCACGGCCCGGGCCACCTCGCCCTTCTTGATCTGGCCCATCGGAATCGCGTCCTTGATCGTGACCACGACGACGTCCCCCAGCCCCGCGTAGCGGCGCTTCGAGCCGCCCAGCACGCGGATCACCAGGGCCCGCCGGGCCCCGGAGTTGTCCGCGATCTTGAGAATCGACTCCTGCTGCACCACGGTCGCCCCCCCTCCCTACTGGGCGCGCTGGACGATCTCGACCACGCGCCACCGCTTGGTCCTGGACAGCGGCCGCGTCTCCATGATCCGCACCGTGTCACCCGCCTTCGCGCCCTGCTCGTCGTGGGCCGCGACCGTCTTGGTGCGGACCACCCGCTTCCCGTACAGGCGGTGCGAATACTGCCGCACCAGCGACACGGTGACGGTCTTCTGCATCTTGTCGCTCACCACCACGCCCGTGCGGACCTTCCGTCGCCCCCTCATGATGCCGAGCTCCTCTCCCGCAGAATCGTCTGAATGCGGGCGATGTCGCGCCGCACGGTCCGGAGCCGGAGCGGGTTCTCCACTGCCTCCGTCGCGCGCCGGAACCCCAGCCGGAACCGCTCCTCGGTGAGGGCCGCGAGCTTCTCCGCCAGCTCCCCGGTCGTGAGCTTGCGGAGATCGTCGGGCTTCAGCCGCGCCATGCTACCGCTCCTCCCGCGTCACGACCTTCGCGGTCACCGGCAGCTTCGCCGCCGCGAGCCCCAAGGCGTGCCGCGCGAGGTTCTCGGCGATGCCCTCGACCTCGAACATCACCCGCCCCGGCTTCACCACGGCCACCCAGCCCTCCGGGTTGCCCTTCCCCTTCCCCATGCGGGTCTCGGCCGGCTTCTTGGTGATCGGCTTGTCGGGGAACAGGCGGATCCACACCTTGCCGCCCCGCTTCATCTCGCGCGTCAGCGCGACCCGCGCCGCCTCGATCTGGCGGTTCGAGATCCACCCCGGCTCCAGCGCCATCAGCCCGAACTGGCCGAACGCCACGGTGTTCCCGCGCGTCGCCATCCCGTTGGTGCGCCCCTTGAACCGCTTGCGGAACTTGACCCGTTTCGGCGCCAGCATCTCACGCCCCCGTCGAATACGTGCGACCGCTGACTTCCTCGGTCACCTCGCGCTTGAAGATCCACACCTTCACTCCGATGGTTCCGTACGTCGTCTTGGCGGTGGCCAGGGCGTAGTCCACGTCGGCGCGCAGCGTGTGGAGCGGCACGCGGCCCTCGTGGTAGCCCTCGGTCCGGGCGATCTCCGACCCGCCCAGGCGGCCGGCGGTCTTGATCTTGATGCCCTGCGCCCCCATGCGCATCGCGCTCTGCACCGCGCGCTTCATGGCGCGGCGGAACGAGACGCGCTGGACCAGCTGGTGCGCCACGCTGTCGGCCACGAGCTGGGCGTCGAGCTCCGGCCGCTTGATCTCCTCGACGTTGATCCCGACCTCCTAGCCGGTGAGCTGGGCCAGCTCGTCGCGCAGCTTGTCCACCTCCGCCCCGCGTTTGCCGATCACGACGCCCGGCCGGCCGGTGTGGACCGTGACCGTCACCTTGCCCGGCTTGCGCTCGACGTGGACGTCGGCGATCGCGGCGTGGGCGAGGCGCGTCTTGAGGTACTTGCGGATCAGCTCGTCCTCTTTCAGCAGCTCGGGGAAGTTGCGTCGCGCGAAGTAGCGCGACCGCCACTGCTTCACGATCCCGAGCCGGAACCCGTAGGGATGCGTCTTCTGGCCCACTTACTTACTCCCTTTCTTCGCGGTCCGCTTCGCCTTCTTCTTCGTCTTGCCCTTGGCCGCCGCCTTCGCCTTGGCCCTGGGCCGGGGCGCCGCCTCCGCCTTCGCCGCACCCGGGCTGGCCTGGGTGGGCTGTGCCCGCGGCGGTGCTGCGG
>JBOHSV010000201.1:0-3895 GCA_050921735.1 Gemmatimonadales bacterium
GCGAAACCGAGTCCCGTGGGAACAGAGCCCACGGGATTATTCGGACAGGCTCCTAGCCCCGAAGCCGGCGCCCCGACCACTTTTGACCCATGGCCGCTCCTCCCCGCATCCTCGTAGCCGATGATGACCGAGACGTCCTGGAGGCGCTTTGCCTGCTTCTGAAGGGCGAGGGCTGCGAGGTCGAAACCGCCACCTCGCCCGGCGCCGTCCTCGCCGCCGTCGAAGCCCGCGACTTCGACGCCGCCTTGATCGACATGAACTACACCCGCGACACCACCGGCGGGCTCGAGGGCCTCGACTTGTTGTCACGCCTCCAGGCGCTCGACGGCGCGCTGCCCGTGCTCGTCATGACCGCGTGGGGCAGCATCGAAGGCGCGGTCGAGGCCATGCGGCGCGGCGCCCGCGACTACATCGAGAAGCCGTGGGACAACCAGCGGTTGCTGCGCACGCTCAAGACCCAGCTCGAGCTGGGCCACGCCCTGCGCAAGAGTCAGCGCTTGGAGAGCGAGAACCGCGCGCTCCGGCGCGAGGGGTTCCCTGAGCTCATCGCCCAGTCGGCCGCGATGCAGCCCGTGCTGCGGCTCATGGAGCGCGTGGGCCCGTCGGATGCCAACGCCCTGATCACAGGCGAGCACGGGACTGGCAAAGAAGTCGTGGCCCGCTCGCTCCACGCCGCGTCGCCCCGCGCGGGCCGACCGCTCGTGACCGTCAACGTCGCCGGGCTCGCCGAGGGCGTGTTCGAGAGCGAGCTGTTTGGACACGTGAAGGGCGCGTTCACGGACGCCAAGACCGAGCGTGCCGGGCGGTTCGAGGTGGCGGACGGCGGGACGCTGTTCCTCGACGAGATCGGCGCCCTGACCCTGCCGCAGCAGGCCAAGCTGCTGCGCGTCCTCGAGGCCGGCGAGTTCGAGCGCGTGGGCTCCTCCAAGACGCGGCGCGTCGACGTCCGCCTCCTCTCGGCCACGAACGCGGATCTCCGGGCCGAGGTTCCGGCGGGACGGTTCCGCGAGGACCTGCTCTTTCGCCTCAACACAGTCGAGATCCGCCTGCCGCCGATGCGGGATCGGCGTGAGGACCTCCCGCTCCTTGCGGCGCACTTCCTGGAGCGCTTTGCGCGGCGTTATGGAAAGGCGGTCGCTCGCTTTCACCCGGACGCGATGCAGGCACTGCTCGCCCACCACTGGCCCGGGAACGTGCGCGAGCTCGAGCACACGGTGGAGCGCGCCGTGCTGTTCGCTGAAGGCGACACGGTCCGCCCGGGCGATCTCAGTCTCCACGGCGGCGCGGACGGCGCGGCCCGTCTGGAGCAGATGAGCCTGGAGGAGGTCGAGCGCCTACTCATCCAGAAGGCGCTCGCCCGCTGCGACGGCAACGTGAGCGCGGCTGCCAAAGCCCTGGGCCTCTCGCGCAGCGCGCTGTACCGCCGGCTCGAGCGCCACAAGCTATGACCCACGAACGCCGGGTGATGCTCCTCGCCCTGCTCGCGGGGTTCCCGGCGGTAGTCCTCGCGCTGCTGCTCCTGTGGCTCGGCGATTTCACGCCCAAGGTACAGTGGACCCTCACGCTCGTCGTCCTCGGCTGCTGGTGGGGCTTCGCCGCCGCCGCGCGCGAGCGCGTCGTGCGGCCGTTCCAGACGCTCTCCAACATGCTGGCCGCGCTGTACGAGCAGGACTACTCGCTCCGCGCCCGCGGCGCCCGCGTGGACGACGCGCTCGGGCTCGCGATGTTCGAGCTGAACCAGCTCGGCGAGCACCTCCGCCAGCAGCGCCTCGGCGCGCTCGAAGCCACCACCCTGCTGCGGCGGGTGATGGAGGAGATCGACGTCGCCGTACTGGCGTTCGACGAGGGCGGTCGCCTGCGGCTCGCCAACCGCGCGGCGGAGCGCCTCCTCGCCCAGAGCGCCGAGCGCCTGGCCGGCCGCTCTGCCGCGGAGCTCGGTCTCGAGGGGGCGCTCGCGGAAGCAGCCCCGGGGATCCTCGAGCTCAAGCTCGCGGGCGGGCAGGGCCGCTTCGCCGCGCGCCGCAGCCGGTTCCGGCTCGAGGGCCGGCCGCACGATCTCGTCGTCCTCTCCAACGTGAGCCGGGCGCTGCGCGACGAGGAGCGCAAGGCATGGCAGCGGCTCGTGCGGGTCCTGGGACACGAGATCAACAACTCCCTCGCCCCCATCAAATCGGTGGCCGACAGCCTTCGCGGCCTGCTGGCCCGGTCGCCCAGACCGCCGGACTCCGACCAGGACGTGGCGCGCGGGCTCGACCTGATCCGCGCCCGCTCCGAGGCGTTGGGTCGGTTCCTCCAATCCTACGCGCGGCTCGCGCGGCTCCCCCAGCCACGGCTCGCGCCGCTGGACGTCGAGCGCTGGGTGCGGCGCGTGGTCGCGCTCGAGACGCGAAGCGCGGTGGTCGTGGAGCCGGGGCCCGCGGTCACCATCCAGGCGGACGGCGATCAGCTCGATCAGCTATTGATCAACCTCGTGGCGAACGCCGTGGAGGCGGTGCAGGACGGCGGCGGCGCAGTGACGGTCGGCTGGCGCCTGGCCAACGGGCGGCTCGACGTCACCGTCACAGACGACGGCCCCGGGCTCCCGGACACCGCGAATTTATTCGTCCCGTTTTTCACGACCAAGCCGGATGGCAGCGGGCTCGGACTCGCGCTGTCGCGGGAGATCGCGGAAGGGCACGGGGGAAGCCTGACCGTCCGGAACCGGCTGGGCGGCCGGGGGTGCGAGGCGCGCCTGACCCTCCCGATCGCCCGCGACTAACTTTGCAACACAAAGTACTTGACAATCCGGCGCCCACGCGCTAGCGTAGACCCCTGATGGGCTCCCCCCAGCCCCTGCGCGACCGGGCGCTCGAGAACCTCCGCTTCATTCGCGACACCATGGAGCGGGCCGGCTCGTTCACCGCGGTCCCCGGCTGGGGGATGGTGGCCGTCGGGCTGACGGCGCTCGCCGTGGCCGCCGTGGCGGGGCCGGTGCCGGGGGCTGGGCTGTACGGTGCGCCGGAGGCACGGTGGCTGGCCCTGTGGCTCGCCGAGGCCGTGGTCGCGCTGGCCATCGGCGGCGTGACCCTGGTGCGGAAAGCCCGCGCCGCCAACGACCCCCTGCTCTCAGGGCCGGGGCGACGGTTCGGCCTGAGCTTTCTCCCGCCGATCGTCGTAGGCGGCCTGCTGACGGTGGCGCTGTATCGAGCTGGGGAGTTCGCCCTGCTGCCCGGCATGTGGTTGCTCCTGTACGGCACAGGCGTCGCCACGGCGGGCGCGTTTTCGGTGCGGGTGGTGCCGTTCATGGGTCTCTGCTTCATGGCGCTCGGTGTGACGGCCTTGTTCGGCCCCGCCGGGTGGGGCAACGGGCTCATGGCGGTGGGGTTCGGCGGTCTGCACGTTGCGTTCGGCATGATCATTGCGCGGAGGTACGGTGGCTAAGTCCAATGCGGCCCGCGCGCCGCGGCCCGAGCCGGAGCGGCCGGTGAAGCCCCGATCATCCCCGGCGGCGCTCGACCGGCTGATCCACGAGCGCGTGCGCCTCGGCATCGTGAGCGCCCTGGCGGTGAACGACGCGCTGACGTTCAACCAGCTGAAGACGTTGCTGCGGGCCACGGACGGGAACCTCAGCGTCCATGCCCGGAAGCTCGAGGAGGCCCAGTACGTCGTGTGCACGAAGCGCTTCGAGGGACGCGTGCCGCGGACCGAGTATCGGTTGACCGCCGCCGGGCGGCGGGCGCTGGAGCGGTACCTCGATCACATGGAGGCGTTGATCCGGGCGACGCGCGAGCGTTGACCCCGTCTTTTTTTGGAGTGTTGCTTTATGCAGCAAAGTACTTCTCTACATGCCGCGATCATCATGGACGGCAACGGCCGCTGGGCCGCGCGCCGCGGCCTGCCCCGCGCCGCGGGGCAC
>JBOHSV010000202.1:0-9812 GCA_050921735.1 Gemmatimonadales bacterium
TCACGGCCCAACGCGACGCCGTGTTCAGCTCCGAGCGGACGGGCGCCGCGACATCGCTGGGTCGCGAGGAGCTGGCCGCGCTACCCACCATCGCTCGCCGGATCGAGGACTTCGCCCGCCTGTCGCCGCAATACGGCGGCGGCCCGTTCGGGTACTCCTTCGCGGGCCAGGACAACCGCCTCAACAACACGACCGTCGACGGCTCCTACTTCAACAATTCCTTCGGCCTGGCGGGCCAGCCCGGCGACCGGACGAACGTCGCTCCGATTTCGCTGGACGCCATCGAGCAGGTGCAGGTCAACATCGCGCCGTACGACGTGCGCCAGGGCAACTTCGTCGGCGCCGGCATCAACAGCGTGACGCGCAGCGGCACGAACCAGTTCTCCGGCTCCGCCTACTTCCAGTTCCGCGACGAGGGCCTGGTGGGCACGGAGGCGAAGGGCCTGACCGTCGATCCCGGCACGTTCAGCTACGACCTCGTGGGCCTCCGCCTGAGCGGGCCGATCATGCAGAACAAACTGTTCTTCTTCGCCAGCTACGAGGGTGACGGGCTCACGCAGCCGGGAACGACGTTCAGAGCCAACACGGGCGGCGAGGACATCGAGGGCAACGTCACGCGCGTGCTCGCGTCCGACCTGGACCAGCTGAGCAGCTACCTGCAGAGCAACTTCGAGTACACGACCGGTGGCTATCAGGGTTACGACCACGAGACACCCGCCACGCGCATCCTCGCGAAGCTCGATTACAACCTGAGCGACCGGAACAAGATCAGCTTGCGGTACAACCACCTCGATTCGCACACCGACGTCCTGGTATCGAATTCGTCCTCGTTGGGGTTCGGCAGCCGGCGCACTAATTCCAACGGCCTGAACTTCAGCAACTCGAATTACATCATCCTGGAGAACATCCGGTCGATCGTGGGGGAGTGGAATTCGATCATCGGCGACAACAAGGCGAACAACCTCATCATCGGGTATTCCTATCACGACGAGAGCCGCGACTTCCGGGGCTCGTTTTTCCCCATGGTCGATATCCTCGACGGCGGCTCCGTGTACACGACGTTCGGCTTCGAGCCGTTCACGCCGAACAACGAGCTGCGCTACCGCAGCTTTCAGGTACAGAACAACTTCACGATCTACGGGGCGAAGCACGAGTGGACGTTCGGCGTGAGCGCCGAGCGGTACCAGTCGGACAACGTGTTCTTCCCCGGCTCCCAGAGCGCGTACGTCTACAACTCGCTGGCCGATTTCTACACCGACGCCAACGACTTTTTGGCGAACCCGAACCGGACCACCTCGCCGGTGACCCTGCGGCGCTTCCAGGTGAGCTGGATGAACATCCCGGGCCTGGAGAAGCCCCTGCAGCCGCTCAAGGTGTTCTACGCGGGCGCGTACGCGCAGGACGCGTGGCAGGCGACCCGCAACCTGCGGGTGACCGCCGGGCTCCGGCTCGACGTTCCGTTCTTCGGCGAGACCGGCTTCGCGAATGCCGACGCGGACGCGCTCACCTTCCGGGATGAAGACGGGAATCCGGTCCGGTACTCGTCGGCGAAGCTGCCCGATGCCAACCTGCTGATCTCGCCGCGCGTCGGGTTCAACTGGGACGCGCGGGGCGATCGCAGCACGCAGGTTCGCGGCGGGACGGGGATCTTCACCGGCCGACCGGCCTACGTCTGGATCTCGAACCAGATCGGCAACACGGGCGTGCTGACCGGGTTCGAGCGCCTGGACAACACGACGGCTCGTCCGTTTCACCCGGACCCCAATCACTACAAGCCGACCAACGTGACCGGCGCGCCGGCCTCGAGCTACCAGCTGGCGCTGACGGACCCCGACTTCACGTTCCCGCAGCTGTGGCGGAGCAACATCGCCGTGGACCACCGGCTGCCCTGGTGGGGGCTCGTGGGCACGGCCGAGTTTCTCTACAATCGCGACGTGAACGGGATCTATTACATCAACGCCAATCTGCCGGCGCCCGACGCGACCTTCGCCGGCGTGGACGGCCGCCCGCGGTGGACGGCGGGGAACCGGATCCACGCGAACGTCGACAACGCCGTCGTGCTGAAGAATCAGAACGTGGGCCGCTCGTGGAACGTCGCGTTCTCCGTGGAGAAGCCCCTCACCGACGGCCTTTTCGGCAAGCTCGCCTACAGCTACGGTGAGGCCAAGAACACCATCGACCCGGGCTCTATCGCCTTCGGCTCGTGGAACAACAACCAGCATCCGGGGGATCCGAACAATCCCGGGTTGGGATTCTCCTCGTCGTCGCCCGGGCACCGGATCTTCACGGCCCTGTCGTATCGCCGGCAGTTCTTCCGGTTCGGCGAGACGAGCGTGTCGCTCTTCTGGGAAGGCCGGACGGAGGGGAACGCGAGCTACACGTTCTCCGGCGACCTGAACGGCGACGGCGGGTTCAGTAACGACCTGATCTACATTCCGCGGAACACGGCGGAGATGAACTTCGAGCAGTTCACCGCTTCGGGCCGGACGTTCACGGCGGCCGAGCAGGCCGTCGCCTGGGAGGCGTTCATCCAGCAGGACAGCTACCTGCGCGAGCGCCGCGGCGAATATGCCGAGCGAGGCGCGGTGTTCCTGCCCATGGTCTTCCGGGCGGACCTGAGCATCGCCCAGAGCCTGTTTACGGATGTCGGGGGGAAGCGCAACTCGGTGGAGTTCCGGGTCGACATCCTGAACGTCGGGAATCTCCTGGACCCCGATTGGGGCGTGGGGAAGCGACTCGTCACCACGTCGCCGCTGATCGCGCGCGGCGCTGACGCGCAGGGGCGTGCGCTCTACCGGCTGCGGAACATCGGCGATCAGCTGATCGGCGAGTCCCTCCAGCCGTCCGCGGGCATCACCGACGTCTACCGGGTGCAGTTCAGTTTGCGGTATAACTTCAACTGACCCTCGGCCGCTGGACGCACAGCCGCCTCCCGACGCTGGGAGGCGGCTGTGCGTTACGACCCGGCTGCTAGCGGTACCGCAACCACACGTAGTACACGGGAATCCCGGTGAGAATGATCCCCACGTCCAGCGCGAACGCCGTGGTCTCCGACACGAGGTAGTTCCCCAGCAAGAACACCGCGCCCAGCAGGAAAACCGCCGGGACCACGGGATAGCCCCAGGTGCGATACGGCCGCTCGAGATCCGGGCGCCGCCGCCGCAGGGTGAACACCCCCGCCACGGCCAGCGCGTAGAACGGCCAGATCCCGATGATGAACTGCTCCGCCAGCTCGACGAACGTCCGGAGCAGGATGAACACGACGCCCAGCACGGCGCACAGCACGATCGCCCCCGTGGGCGACGACGTGCGCGGATCCACGCGGGCGATCGCCCGGGGGAATAGCCGGTCTTCGGCCATCGCGAAAAAGATCCGCGGCGCCGTCATCATCGAGCCGTTCAGCGTGCCGAACGTGCTGACCGCGATCGCCGCCGACACGAGCACTACCCCCACCGGGCCCACCAGCAGTTGCGCCGCGTCCGCCGCCACCAGCTCCGCCCCCCGCATCTCGCCGATCGGGATCAGGTGGAGGTACACGAGGTTGGCCGCGAGGTACAGCACCACGATGGCGCTCGTCCCGATGAGCAGCGCCCGCGGCAGGTTGCGCTGAGGATCCCGCACCTCCCCCCCGACAAACGACAGGTCGGCCCAGCCGTCGTACGCCCACAGGATCGACACCATCGCGAGCAGGAACGGCGAGACGGTCACGGCGGCGCGCTGGGCGAACATTCCGGTCTCGGCCATCCCTTCCGGCCGGCCGAGCGCGAAGCCGAGCAGGATCAGCGCGGCCAGCGCACCGACCTTGAACACCGTGCTCAGGTTCTGGAGCACCGCGCCGCGGTGAATGCCATAGTAGTTCACCGCCGCGACGAGCACGATGAACCCCGCCCCGAGCAGCTGCTCCGCCCGGATTGGTTGGATGACGTGGAAGCCGAGGAGGGACAGGTCGACGTCCAGCAGGATCGCGGTCGGATCGAGATGCAGGGTGCGCAGGGCGTAGGCGGATGCCGTGATCCCGATCGCGCCGTACGCGCCCGGGCGGATCACGAGCAGCTCGGCCCAGCCGAACAGGAACGCGGGGAGCGGGCCGTACGCCTCGCGCACGAAC
Source organism: Gemmatimonadales bacterium (assembly GCA_050921735.1). GTDB lineage: Bacteria > Gemmatimonadota > Gemmatimonadetes > Gemmatimonadales > GWC2-71-9 > DATLXT01. Next base: position 4,109 of record JBOHSV010000202.1, read on the forward strand.
ACGTAGATCCCGCCGCTGCGCGGGAAGGCGGCGGTGAGCTCGGCGTAGGTGAGCGCGCCGCACAGCACGACCACGCCGCCCACGACCCACGCGAAGAAGTAGAGGGGCACGTCGCCGATGCGCTCGGCGATGCCGGCCGGCGTGCGGAAGATGCCCGAGCCGATGGTCGAGCCGACGAGCACGGCGACGGCGCTCCACAGCCCGAGGCGGCGCGTCAGCCGTTCGCCCCAGCGATCGGTCGGTGCGGTCATGGCGCCCAATATAGGACGATGCGGCGTTGCGCGTTACGCGTTGCGCGGGGTTGGCAGTACATTTCCCGCTCCATGCCCGACACGTTCCGCCGCCTCGCCTGCACCGCCGCCGCCCTGACCTACCTGCTCATCGTCCTCGGCGCCTGGGTCCGCATCACGGGCTCCGGCATGGGCTGCGGCGACGACTGGCCGCTGTGCCACGGTCGCCTGTTCCCGCCGCTCGACGACCTCGGCACCCTGATCGAATGGACGCACCGGCTCGTGGCGGCGCTGCTGTCGGCCGTCGTCGTCGGGCTCGCGGGATACGCGTGGTGGCTTGGGCGCGCCACGGGAAACGGGCAACGGGAAACGCGTGCGGCGTACGCGGCAGTCACGCTGCTCGTGATCCAGGTGCTGCTCGGCGCCGTCACCGTGAAGCTCGCGCTGCCGCACTGGACGGTCGTGCTGCACCTCGCGACCGCGATGCTGTTGCTCGCTGCACTGGTCGCGGCCGCGCTCGGATGGCGGGGGCGGCCCGACCGGCCCGCCCTCGTCGCCGCGGGTCTCGGGCTCGCGGCCGTGCTGCTCGGCGGTATGACCGCCAAGCTGGGCGCCGCGACGGCCTGCCTCGGCTTCCCATTATGTAACGGGCAGATCGTCCCCGACGGGAATTACCTTCAGCACGTGCACTGGACGCATCGCCTGGTCGCATACGCGTTCGCGGCGTACGCCGCGGTGTGGGCCGCACGGGGGGGGCCGCGCGCAGCCGGCCCGCGCGTCGTACTGGGCCTCGTCCTGCTGCAGGTGACCGTCGCCGCCGTCATGGTCGTGAGCGGCCTGCCGCGCGGCCTCCAGGCGCTCCACGTCGCCGTGGGCACGGCCATCTGGGCCGCCGTCGTGATCGTCGCGCTGCGCCGCGCGCCCGTCCCGTGAGCGTCCTGCCCTCGCCGCGCGCCTTCGTCCAGCTGTGGCCGCGGGTGCGGCCGCACCGCTGGACCCTCGCGCTGGCCAGTGTGTTCCTCGTCGCCAGCGCCGCCATCAGCCTCGCGTTCCCGCTCGTGGTCCGGCACCTGCTCGACGCCGCGTTCCAGCTGAAGGACGGCGCGCTGCTCAACCGGATCGGGCTGCTCCTGGCCGTGCTGTTCACGGGGCAGGCGGGACTCAACTTCGGTCAGGCGTATCTGCTCTCGGCGGTCGGGGAGCGCGTGGTGGCGCGCCTGCGGCGCGACCTGTTCGACCATCTGCTCGGGCTTCCGCCCGGCTTCTTCGCCGAGCGGCGGACCGGCGAGCTCACCAGCCGGCTCTCGGCCGACATCGGCACCCTCCAATCCCTCGTGAGCCACCAGGTATCGGAGCTGTCGCGCCAGGTGCTGCTCCTGGTGGGTGGCGTGATGATGCTCGTGCTGACGCATCCCCGGCTCACGGGCACGACCCTGGCCGTGGTCCCGATCGTGGTGGGCACCGCCTGGTTCTTCGGCCGCCGGCTGCGCCGCATCAGCACGGGCGTGCAGGACCAGGTGGCCGAAGCCACGGCCGTGGCCGAGGAAGCGTTCAGCCAGATCCGCACGGTGCAGAGCTTCGTGCAGGAGCCGGGCGAGTCGGGGCGCTACGGCCGGAAGATGGACGAGGTGATCCGGGCGGCGCTGCACCGCGCCGTGGTGCGCGGCACGTTCTTCGCCGCCATCACGCTCGCGATGTTCGGCGGCGTGACGGTGGTCCTGTGGCAGGGCGGGCGCCTGGTGCTGGGCGGCACGCTGACCGCCGGGACGCTGGTGTCGTTTCTGCTGTACACGATCACCGTGGCGGCGGCCGTGGGCACCCTGGCGGGGCTGTTTTCGAGCTACCAGGAGGCGGTGGGCGCCGCCCGCCGGGTGTTCGAGCTGCTGGCGACGCGGCCGGTGGTGGCCGATCCACCCGCCCCGCGGCCCCTGCCGCGTCCCGTGCGCGGCGACGTCGAATTCCACGACGTGACGTTCCGCTACCATCCCGACTCGCCGCCGGCGCTCGAGGAGGTCTCGCTGCGCCTCGCCCCCGGCGAGGTGGTGGCCTTGGTGGGGCCGTCAGGGGCGGGGAAAACCACGCTCGCAAACCTGATACCCCGTTTCTGGGACGTCTCCGTTGGACGCATTTCGTTGGACGGCGTCGACATTCGAGAAATGAGGCTGGCCGACCTCCGAGGGATTGTCGGCATCGTGCCTCAGGAGCCCGCGCTGTTCAGCGGCACGGTGGCGGAGAACATCGCCTACGGGCGGGCGGGGGCCGCGCAGGCCGACATCGAGGCCGCCGCCCGCGCGGCGCACGCGCACGAGTTCATCGCGCGACTGCCGCATCGCTACGACACCCTCGTGGGCGAGCGGGGCGTCAAGCTGTCGGGCGGCCAGCGCCAGCGCGTCGCCATCGCCCGCGCCCTGCTCAAGGACCCGGCCGTGCTGATCCTCGACGAGGCGACCTCGAGCCTCGATACCGTGAGCGAGCGGCTGATCGAGGAGGCGCTGGAGCGTCTGCTCAAGGGTCGCACGACGCTGATCATCGCGCACCGGCTGTCGACGGTGCGGCGCGCCGACCGGCTGTGCGTGCTGGACCACGGCCGCCTGGTGGAGGAAGGGACGCACGACGACCTGCTGGCGCGCGGCGGGTTGTACGCGCGGCTGTACCAGCGGCAGTTCCGGGAGGACGAGGCGCCGCTCCCCGGCTAGAACCGGGCGATGTCGTCCAGGGCCTCGGGGCCGAGCAGGCGTTTCCAGTCCGGCCGGCTCGGCTCGCCCCGGTCGTTGGTCCACAGCAGGACGTAATTCCCGAACCGCGTCACATCGAAGAAGACGTAGAGCCGCGGCGGGTCGCCGGGGTACTTCCAGGCTTCGTAAGGGTTGGTCGACGCCGGGTGGGGGCGGCTGAGGATCGCCTCCGGGGGGCCGTGACGCAGGTAGATCCGCCCCCGGTCGGTGCGCCACCCGGGGATCTCGGCGGCGCCGCCTTCCCGGAACTGGCCGTTGGCATACCGGACGCGCGCGTAAAAGTCCTCCAGCGCCTCGTTCCGGCGTTTCCTCGGCGTGGGGTCGCGACGGCGCCAGAAGGCGCGCAAAAACTCTCGCCGCTCCTCCGTCGACAGTCCCGGGTAGATGCCGCGCTCGGCCTCGGTCATGAGGTACAGCAGGGGGCCGTACAGGCTGTCGAGCTCCGCTTCACCCGCGCGACCGAACGTGTCCTGGCCGGCGGGCGGTTGCTGGGCGGCGATCAACGGCGTGGCCTGGAGGGCGGCCAGGATCACGAGCGACGGCGGGCGCAGGCGCATCGCACCAAGAAACCCCATGGTCTGCCGGGGGTTCCTTGACACGCGCCCGCCCCGACGTAGTGTGTACGTGGACACCCCACGGAGCCCCAAATGAAGCCCGGCCCGCTTGCCACCATTACGTTCTTGGGCGTCTGTGTCGGGCTCACCGCGTGCGGGCCGCTCCGAAAGAGCAACGGCGCCAAGACGCCAGACGGGGTCTCATTCGAGCGGGGCGGCGTGATCCTCACGGGCTCGGCGCTGGAAGACGGCTCGGGGTCGATCCTCTCGACCATCAGCGGCAAGGTGCCGAACTTCAAGGTCCAGCGCCAGTCGGGGCGGTGCCCGCAGATCACGCTGCGCAGTCACGTGCGGTTCGAAGCGGGGATGAACCCCCAAGTGTACGTGGACGGAACCCGCTCGACCGACACCTGCATTCTCGAAACGCTCCAGGCGGGCGACGTGGACCGCGTCGAAGTGTACCCCCAGGGCTTCACGACCCGGCCCGGGTATGCGTCCCACGCCGACGGGCTGATCTTGGTGTTCATGCGGTCGAGCTGACGGGCGTCGGCGCGGCGCGCTTGACGGGAAAGAGACGCCCCCCGCAGCTGCCGGGGGGCGTTTCCTCTCCTAGGTGGTCGTATAGCCGTCACGGAGGCGTGACGACGTCCCACCACACGCGGCCCTGAAGCGTCCGGGCGTCCCCCTGCGACATCTGGTTTTCCACCGCATCGGCAAGGTTCGCCGCATTGAGCGACTGCTCACCGGCCGGATAGTAGAACCGCACCGGGCGGAAACTGATGTCCGGGCCCAGCGCCAGAGCGGGCAGGTCGATCCGCCGCTGGTTGGCGAACGCCTCGTTCCCCTGCATGTACAACGCGAACCACTTCTGGAGCTGGATCTGCGCCATGCCGGTCGCGGCGTTGTACACGACGGCCGGCTGCAGGACGTACGCGTCGATCTCGGCGTCCGTGGGAGCGTTCGCCGGTGACCACGGATCCCACTGGTTCATGTTGGCCCGGATGGCGTCTTCGTACAGCGTCGCCGCCGACGCGACGATCCATCCGCGTTGAGCGGCCTCGGCCTGAAGGAACAGCACCTCCGAGTACGTCATGACGGGCGACGGCGTTCCGGCACCGTCCGCCCGCCAGAAGTTCCCGATCCGCGAGTAGTTCCCGATCGAGAGCGGAGGCACTCCTTGGTTGTTCTGCAACCCCCGGTACGCGCCGTCCGACACTGCGGGCTCGGCGTACAGCTCCAGCCGCGGATCGCTGAACGACACCAGCGTGTCGATCATGGTCGCGCTGACCCCGTCGTCATCCCGCCCCGTCCAGTTCTCGAACAGGGGCTGCTCGTACGGCGGCCCGGGCCAGTTGAGCGTCGCGTTGTCCGCGTTGCTCTGGAAGCCACCCGCGTTGTACGCGGCGACGAACTCCGTTTGGGCGGTTCCGGCAGCGACCTCGGAAAGTCGCATCGCCAGACGCATGCGCAGCGACACGGAGAAGCGGCGCCACTTCTCGAAATCGTTCCCGTACAGGATGTCACCCGACCCGAAGCCCACCCCGCCGGGGGTCAGCAGCCCCTCCGCGGTCTTGAGCATCTGGATCAGGTCCGTGTAAATCGCCTGCTGTGCGTCGTACGCGGGCGTGGTGATGTCCTCTTCGGCCCGCAGGGCCTCCGAGTAGGGCACGTCGCCCCACAGATCCGTGATCTGGCTATAAATCCACGTCCGCCAGATCAGCCCCACCGCCTCGACGTTGGGTTGACCGCCGGCACGACCCTTCTCGAGCACGGTCTGGATGTCTTTCAGAGGCCCGGCGTAGAAGCTGTCCCAGAACTCCTGGATCGCCTCCGGACGCACGTTCCCCTGCTCTTCGTCCGGGTACTGGATCTGCGCCGTGTGCTGCGACCAGATGCTGGCGTGCGCCAACGGCATCCGGGTGCCGTCGAGCGGCACCCGAATGGCCTGGGGCAGCAGGAACTGCGCGCCCACGTCCGTGGGCGCGTTGGGATCCCGGTTGATGGAGCCGAGTCCCTCCGAGCAGGCGCCGATGGCCAGCACGAGACCGGCCACGAGCGCCCAACGAGCATGCTGCATGAGTGCGTTCATTGGTGGCCCCCGCGCCTAGCGCCGGAAGGTGAAGGAGATCCCGAGGCTGCGCGCGGTCGGGAACTGCCCGAACTCGATGCCCTGCACGTTGCTGGC
>JBOHSV010000203.1:0-4258 GCA_050921735.1 Gemmatimonadales bacterium
CCCCCGCTCGGCTCCGGCCAGCGCGACGCTCCAGGGGGTCCAGGCGGCGCGGCGCAGGATGAGCGCGCCCGGGGGGAGGCGGCGGAACCCTTCGAGCGTGACGACGCCGGCCAGGATGGCGGCCGTCCCCCAGTCCACGTCACGCCCTGGCGCGCGCCGGACTCTCCTTGCGGCCGACCAAGCGCTTGAGCGCGGCCAACGCCGCGGCCACGCCGGCCGCGATCAGCTTCCACAGCTTGCCCAGGAGCCCGCTCTTGGCGAGGGCGACGCCCGCGCCGCCCGCGACCAGGGCGGTGAGCCCGTACTCCGCCACCTTGTCGCCCTGGCGCCATTCGGCGTAGCGGTGGCCCCCCTTGTAGCTGAAGCCCGAGACCAGGCGCGCGAACAGCGGCAGGGCCGACTGGAGCTGGGCCTGGTCGGCCACCAGGTCCACGTGCATCACGCCGCCGCGGCCGAGCACGCGCACCGAGTGGTTCACGCTGCGCCCGCCGGCCGACGCGACCGTGAGCGACCAGGTGAGGTTGTTGGTGCCGGTATCGTAGAACGGCTCCCGCACCCAGCCCTCGACCGTAATCGTTTCCCAGCCGCGGCGCTGGCGCTCCCGATTGCTCGCCTCGGTACCGCGCTGGATGCTCGTGAGGAGCGCGCCGGCGTCGAGCTCGTTGCGCTCGTCGTCGCGCACGTACCCCGAGGGATCGAACGTGAACACCGCGAACCAGGGCTCTTGTCCCTCGGCCATGTTGCACACGGTGACGCCGCGCTCGTTGCCGCTGACGGGGTTCTGGGTCAGGTCCATGAACATCTTGGTGCCGGCCCGGGCGGTGAAGAGGCAGCCGGCGGGCACCTGGACCTGCGCCTCGGCGCCCAGGTCGCCCGTCGCCGGGCCGCGGGTCCACGGGATATCGTCGAACGCGACCTGGGCCGGAGCCGGCGCGGCGAGCAGCGCCACGAGCGCGGCCGCGGCCGCCAGGGTCGGGGTACGGGGGTTCACGTCGCCTCCTTCTGCGTGCCGCATCGAGTGAGTGTCGGATGGAGCGGCACCAAAATAGGGGTGGGCGCGCGGCGCGACGTGACGCAGGGCACGGCCGGGGGAACACGTTGCATGGCCGCAGCTTAGATTTACACGACGGCCTCGACAGGAGTCGGTGTCAGTGAGCGTCCACCTCGCCCCCCGCGGGCCGATCGGTTCCGCCACCCTCATCGCGGTGCTCCTCGGCTGCGCTGCCGCCGACGAGCCGCGGCGCGCGCTCCCGGGCTGGGCGCCGGAGTGGGCCGACGAGTTCACCGGGTCGGCCATCGATCAGGCCAGCTGGACGCCGGAAGTCATGCCGGACCCGCACAACGAGGAGCTGCAGTACTACACCGGCCGGGTGGACGCCGCGCCGGGCGCCAACGCCTGGCTGGAGGACGGCGCGCTGGTGATCGAGGCGCGCCGCGAGGCGTTCGAGCACCGGCAGTACACCTCGGCGCGCCTGATCACGAAGGGCAAACGCGAGTTCCGCTACGGCCGCTTCGAGGCGCGGATCAAGCAGCCGGGCGAGGTCGGCATGTGGCCCGCATTCTGGCTGCTCGGCGGCAACATCGACCGGGTCGGCTGGCCGCGCTGCGGCGAGATCGACGTCATGGAGGGCAAGGGACGGCTGCCGGACTGGACGTCCGGGGCGCTGCACCGCGGCCCCGATCCGGCGCGCAACCGGATCACGGCGGCCGAGTACCGGCTGCCGTCGGGCAGTTTCCACGATGAGTGGCACGTGTTCGCGGTCGAGTGGGAGCCCGCGCGGGTCCGCTGGTATGTGGACGGGGTGTTGTTCCAGACCGTCGAGCGCACGGCCGGCGAAGACCCTGCCTACTGGCCGTTCGACGAGGGGCATTCGTTCTTCGTGATCCTGAATCTCGCGGTGGGTGGGTGGTTCGACCGGGGCCATCCGCCGCCGGCGGACATGGCCTCGCAGCGACTGTATGTGGATTACGTGCGGGTTTATCGCCGGGAGGCTCGTTAGGGAAGCTAATCGCGCGCCGACGGGCCGCGGATTGTGCGATCGATTTGGCGAATCGCGCCCAAGTGATACGCCAGGTGCGCCACGCTCGCGACCACGCCGGTGAGCTCGACGTCGCTCAGTTCGCGGGCCTCCCCAACCACCTCGAGCCACGTGCGGGCTTCGGCGTGAAGATCGTCTCGCAGCGCGCGCCATTCGTGATCGGAGACGTTGAGGCGGCGCCAACTCGCGCTGCAGTCCGCGTCGGTGAACGGGTCTTCACCCCCGCTCCAGCGATTCAGGAGGTGCAGGCCGTAGCGAAGATGATCGACGTGGGCGGCAATCGAGGCTCCGCCGGCCGGCGGAATGGTAGATGCGGCGGCTGCGGACAAGCGCTCGAGGGAGCGGAGCAGGCCCGGGTCCTCGGGATTGAGGACCCAGCACGCTTTTGTGGCCGCGCCGTCGAGGAGCTCGCGCAACACCGTCGACAGCGCTTGACGAAAGGCGGTGGAGGTGGGATCAGCCATTCATGCACCCAAACCAAAGTCTACGTGACCGCCCGCCAAAAGACAGAGGGCCGGAGCAACTCGCTCCGGCCCTCGAGTGGCGCGGTGGAATCAACGCCACAGCAACCCGGCAAGTACTCGTAAGCTACGGCGAGAATCTTCCTTCGTCAAGCAGAGGGTGTCGGCAGCCGTGCCGGCGGCGGGATTCGAACCCGCACGGGCTTTCGCCCGGCAACTTGCCGAGTTGCTGTGTCTACCGTTCCACCACGCCGGCACGCGAAGGCGAGGATGTGGCCCGAAGCCGATCTCGCAACCCGAGTTGCCTGCCACTGCCACGAGCAATCTCGGGAGCCCGTCCGGGCGATGTGGCATCGAATCATTGCGGGCAGGGTCCGAAAACCGCGAAGGCCGGAGCGTATGCTCCGGCCCGCGTTGAGTCGCGGCGGTCGGACTCGAACCGACGACCCGCGGATTATGATTTTGAACTGGGCGTGTCCAGCCCAGTCGAGCCCAGTACGTAATTGTTGAACCTGTAAACAGATGAAGGCCTTCAAGGCAAGTGGCCACCAACCCAGGCGGCTACGGTTTCGTGCTGATCCACGGCCACCGGAAGGAACTGTCCGGCGGGTACCGCTTGACCACGAACAACGGCATGGAGCTGATCGCGGCGATCGTGGGGCTGCGGGCGTTGAAGAGTCCGTGCGCAGGCACGCCGGGGATCCGGAGAACGAATTGTGCGATCGGCTCGCAGTCAAGGCAGCGCAGCGCGCCAACCTACCCAGAGATTCGGGTTATGAGCGGTAAACTAGGAGACGCCCTCGGACGGGCGCCCCATCCATGCGACTCAGGCTTCGGCGATAACCTCAGCAATGTCCTCGTTCGTTGACCCCGAAGTCAGCAGGGATCGGATCAATAGATCGAGCGACACCGAGGGATCGCCTGCCTCCATTCTTGCGACCCGAGACTGACTTGAACCAATGCGCTTCGCGAGAGCGGCCTGGGACAGCTTCCGCGCAAGGCGCCGGCGTCTCAACTCGGCGGCCAACGACACACGCAGATCGATGACTGCCATGTCAGCGTCGGTAAGGCCAAGAAAGTCCTTCGCATCGCCAACCTTCCATCCAGCGCGCTCCAGCCTTTCCCTCTTGTTCTTGCGCATCTCCTATTCCCTCCTGCGTGACACTGCGTCGTAGCGCCTGAGTCGATCCTTACACGTTTCGATGACGACCTTCGGTGTCACGCGCGTCTTCTTAGCGAACACCTCGACGATCACGATCGCGTCCGAATCGACCCGACAAATGATCCGCGCGCTGCAGCATTCGCAGCAAGAAGCCGGCTTCGCGCCTAGCAGCATCAGAGAACGGAGGGCTCTTTACCTCCCCGTGAAGCCACACCAGCGGTTTGTCGCGCGATGCCATTCGCAAGATATGTCAGAATTGATATATGTCAAGCTTGACATTTCAGGGCGTGCAGCACATCCCCACGGCCGAGCATGATGATCGCGCCGGCGGGGCCGACGTGCGTCATCACATCGTCGCGGCGGGGTTACAAAAAAACGCAGCCCCCCGCGGGGCGCAGGGGGCTGCGAGGTAGCGGCGGTCGGACTCGAACCGACGACCCGCGGATTATGATTCCGCTGCTCTGACCAACTGAGCTACGCCGCCATGCCAGAAAATCCTAGTGGCCTTCGGGTCTCCGCGGTAGTGGCCACAAGGCGTTGCCCGTTGCGCGTTGCGCGTGGTTTGCAGGGCCTGGCCACTGGGGACTGCTAAGCAC
>JBOHSV010000204.1:0-2039 GCA_050921735.1 Gemmatimonadales bacterium
GGCGCGCCGGGCCCGCTCTCCGCGCTGCTCTATCAGGGACAGGTCGCGGGCGAGTTCCTCGTGCTCGAGGAGCAGGTGGAGCTGGTCGACAGCCTCATGCCGCTGCCGGCGTTCCAGCGGGCCATGCCGCGCGGCATCGAGCTCAAGTGGGACGCGCAGGTGCGCTCCGTGGGCGGGCGGTCCTACCGCGCGCTGTACGCGGTGGACGCGCGGCCGATCATCACGGGGGAGCATTTGCAGCGCGCCGATGCGCGGCGCGATCCGGTCACCAATTACGCCGAGGTGCAGTTCCAGCTGACGCGCCGCGGGGCCCGCCTGTTCGCCGACGCCACCGGGCGCAACGTCAACAACTACCTCGCGATTCTGCTCGACGGCCGGGTGCAGGGCCAGCCGCCCGTCATTCGCGACCGCATCGGCGCCTCGGGGCGCATCGAGATGCCGGGGAAGCCGCTGGAGGAGGCGAGCGATCTGGCGCTGGTGCTCCGGGCCGGCGCCCTCCCGGCGCCGCTCAAGATCGTGGAAGAGCGCAGCATCGGCCCGTCGCTGGGGCGCGACTCCATCCGCGACGGCGTGCGGGCGTCCATGATGGCGGTGGTGTTCGTCGTGCTCCTCATGGTGTCCTACTACCGCCTCTCCGGCGTGCTTGCGGTGACGGCCCTGGCGTTCTACATGCTGTACGCGCTCGGTGGCCTGGCCGGCCTCGGGTTCACGCTCAGCCTTCCGGGCCTCGCCGGTTTCGCGCTGTCGATCGGCATGGCGGTGGACGCCAACGTGCTCATCTTCGAGCGCATCCGCGAGGAGCTCCAGGCCGGCAAGACCGTGCGCCTCGCCGTGGACGAGGGGTTCCGCCACGCCATGAGCGCCATCGTGGACTCCAACGTCACCACCGCGCTCACGGCCATCATCCTCTGGCTCGTTGGCACGGGGCCGGTCCGCGGCTTCGCCACCACGCTCGTGATCGGCATCATCGCGTCGATGATCACGGCGATCTTCGTGACCCGCACCTTCTTCATGATCTGGCTGCTGCGGCGGCCCGCCATGACCACGCTGAGCGTCTGATGATCCGGTTCTTCGCCAACGCGCGCTACGATTTCATCGGGCTCCGTAAGTGGGCCTATCTGCTGAGCGGCGCTTTCGTCGTGCCCGGACTGCTGCTCGTGCTCGTCACCGGGGTCACGTACAGCATCGAGTTCACCGGCGGCGCCCTGATCCAGATCGAGACCGCGCGCCCAGTTGGGATCGGCGACCTGCGCACGGCGCTGGTGCGCGGCGGCCTGGAGGGCGCGCAGATCCAGTCCTTCGGCTCTGCGCGAGCCTACGTGATCCGCGCCCGGCTGGCCGACGAGAACCTCGACACGGGGGTCGAGGCCGTCGCGCAGGCGGTGCGGACCGCGCTGGACGCCGGCCTCGGCGCGGACCGGTACGCGGTGGTGCGGACGGAGGCCGTGGGACCGAAGGTGGGCCGGGAGCTCCAGCAGAAGGCGCTCATCGCCATCCTGTTCAGCTTCGTCACCACGCTGATCTACCTCGCCATCCGCTTCGAGTGGCGCTTCGGGCTGGCCGCGGTGCTCGCGACGGCGCACGACATCCTCGCGACGATCGCCGTCATCCGTTACCTCAACCTCGAGATCAGCCTCGTGGTCGTCGCGGCCGTGCTGACCGTGTTGGGGTACTCGCTCAACGACACCATCGTGATCTTCGACCGGGTGCGGGAGAACCTCCGCAGCTACCGGCGCCAGACCCTCGGACGGGTGTTGGACGTCTCGATCAACGAGACGCTCCCGCGCACCGTGCTCACTGGCAGCACCGCGCTGGTGATGACTGTGACGCTCGCCGTGTTCGCCGGCGAGGTCATCAGGCCGTTCGCCCTGGTGCTGTGCTTCGGCATCGCCGTAGGCACCTTCTCGTCCATCTTTATCGCGTCGCCCGTGCTCCTCGCCATGGAGCAACGCTGGCCGGGGACCGACGCCCGGGGTGCCCGGCTGTTGGTGGAGGAGCGCGGCGCGGAGCCCCCTCCCACGCCGTCCCCCGCGCGTGCT
>JBOHSV010000205.1:0-2703 GCA_050921735.1 Gemmatimonadales bacterium
TCGAGGAACTTCGTGTCCACCCGGCCGGCCACGAAGTCGGGGTGGGCGATGACGCGGCTGAGGAACGGGATGGTGGTGATCACACCCTCAATGATAAACGAGTCGAGCGCCTGGCGCATGCGGGCCAAGGCCTCGGCCCGCGTGTTGCCGTGCACGATGACCTTGGCCAGCAGGGAGTCGTAGTAGGGGGGCACGGTGTAGCCGTCGTAGATGTGCGTGTCGACCCGCACGCCGGGCCCGCCCGGCGGGTGGTAGGCGGTGATGAGGCCGGGGCAGGGCTGGAAATTGCGGAACGGGTCTTCGGCGTTGACGCGGCATTCGATGGCGTGGCCCCGCAGGCGCTGGCCGTTCATCACGAACGACAGCGGCTCGCCCGCCGCGACGCGGATCTGCTCCTTGACCAGGTCGAAGTTGGTGGTCATCTCGGTGACGGGGTGCTCGACCTGGATGCGGGTGTTCATCTCCATGAAGTAGAACGCGCCGTCCTCGTCCAGCAGGAACTCGACGGTGCCCGCGCCGACGTACCCCATGGCCTCGGCCAGCCGGATCGCGGCGTCGCCCATGTCCTGGCGCAGGGTCTGGTCCACGGCCGGGCTGGGCGCCTCTTCCACCAGCTTCTGGTGGCGCCGCTGGACCGAGCAGTCGCGCTCGCACAGGTGCATCACGCGCCCGTGGTGGTCGCCCATCACCTGGATCTCCACGTGCCGCGGCCGCGCGAGGTACTTCTCGAGGTACACCGCGTGGTTGCCGAACGCCGCGAGCGCCTCCTGGCGCGCCAGCCCGAACGCCTTGTCGAACGTCTCCGCGTCGCGGGCCACGCGCATGCCCTTCCCGCCCCCGCCCGCGGCCGCCTTGATGATCACGGGGAACCCGATCTTCTGGGCGAGCTTGAGCGCCTCCTCCAGGTCCGTCACGGGCCCCGGCGATCCCGGCACCGTGGGCACCTTGAGCTTCTGGGCCAGCTTGCGGGCCGCCGCCTTGTCCCCCATCTGGCGGATCTGCTCCGGCGTGGGGCCGATGAACGTGATGTTCGACGTCTGCACGATCTCGGCGAACTCGGCGTTCTCGGCCAGGAAGCCGTACCCCGGGTGCAGCGCGTCGGCGCCCGTGATCTCGGCCGCGGCGATGATGCGGGGGATGTTCAGGTAGCTGTCGCGCGACGGCGCGTGCCCGATGGCCACGTCGTCGTCGGCGAAGCGCACGTGCAGGCTCTCCCGGTCGGCCTCCGAGTACACCGCCACGGTGGCCAGACCCAGCTCCTTGCACGCGCGGATCACCCGCAGGGCGATCTCCCCGCGGTTGGCGATCAGGACTTTCTTGAACATCAGGGGGTGAGCTCGATGCCCGCGCCGTGCTGGCCCAGCCGCGAGGCCTGCGCGTCCACCCCCGAAACCTTGAGCGCGAATTCGCTGGGGTTGGTCGCGTAGAAGATGGCGCTCTCGTAGCTGATCGCGCCCTGCTGGTACCACTTGAACAGCGACTGGTCGAACGACTGCATCCCGTACTGCACCGAGCCCTGCGCGATCAGGTCCGGAATGTTGAGCTGCTTCGCCAGGTCGCGCACGTTGTCGGCCACCGCCGCCGTATTGATCAGCACCTCGCACGCCGGGACGCGCCCCTTGCCGTCGGAGCGCGGCACCAGCCGCAGCGACACCACCGCCTGCAGCGCGGTCGAGAGCGTGTGGCGGACCTCGTCGTGCTGGTGCGGCGGGAAGAACGAGATCACGCGGCTCACCGTCTGCGTGCAGTCGGTGGTGTGCAGCGTCGAGAGCACCAGGTGCCCCGTATCCGCCGCCTTGAGCGCCGTGTCCAGCGTCTCCATGTCGCGGATCTCGCCGATCAGGATGACGTCCGGGTCCTGGCGCAGCACGTGCCGCAGGGCGGCGTGAAACGACAGCGTGTCGTTCCCCACCTCGCGCTGCGAGATGTTGGCGTTCTGGTCGCGGTGCAGGAACTCGATCGGGTCCTCGATGGTGATGACGTTGACCCGGCGGCTGGTGTTGATGTGGTGGATCATGGCCGCGAGCGCGGTGGACTTGCCCGACCCCGTCACGCCCGTCACCAGCACCAGGCCGCGCGGCTTGAGCGCGATCTCCTCCATCACCGCCGGCAGGTTCAGGTCCCGGATGGTCTTCACCTCGTAGGGAATGGACCGGAACGCGAACGCCACCGTGCCGCGCTGCTGGTACACGTTGGTGCGGAACCGCCCCACCCCCGGCACGCCGATCGCGAAGTCCGCTTCCTTGTGCTCCGCGAACTCCTTCACCTGGCGCGGCGTCATGATCTGCTCCGCCAGCGACTTGAGCTCCTCGGGCTTGAGCGGCGCCGTGTTCAGCCCCACCAGCTCGCCGTTCACGCGGATGGTGGCCGGCCGGCCCACCTTGAGCAGCAGGTCCGAGCCGCCGCGCTGCACCATGTGCGTGATGGCGACCTTGAAGTTGAACGGCGCGCCGCCCGCCGCCGGGGCGTCAGCCATGGGGGTCCACCCGGAACAGGACCTGACCGAACTCCACGGGTTGGGCGTTCTCGACGCACACCTCGCGCACGACGCCCGCCAACTCCGATTCGAGGGGGTTCATGATCTTCATGGCCTCGATGATGCACACCACGTGGCCCGGGGCGATGCGGTTGCCGACCTTCACATACGGCGGCGCGCCGGGCTCGGGGGCGGCGTAGAACGTCCCCACCATCGGGGACTTGATC
>JBOHSV010000206.1:0-6781 GCA_050921735.1 Gemmatimonadales bacterium
CGACAGCGCCAGGCGGCGCCCCAGCCGGCGGCCCAGCTGTGCGGCGAAGTGCTGGGCCAGGGGCGCGACGTCTTCGGGCCGCTCGGCGAGGGGGGGCAGGTGGATGGCGACGACGTTCAGGCGGTAGAACAGGTCGTCCCGAAAGCGCCCCGCGGCCGCTTCGGCCGCGAGGTCCCGCGCGGTGGCCGCGAGCACGCGCACGTCCACCCGCCGCGTCTTCTGGTCGCCCACGCGGCGGATCTCGCCATCCTGGAGCACGCGGAGCAGCTTGGCCTGGAGCCCCACGGGCAGCTCGCCGATCTCGTCGAGCAGGAGCGTGCCGCCATCGGCCTGCTCGAACAGGCCGGCCTTGTCGGCCGTGGCCCCGGTGAAGGCGCCGCGGACGTGGCCGAACAGCTCGGACTCGAGCAGGGCCTCGGGGATCGCGGCGCAGTTGATGGCCACGAACGCGTCGCGCGCCCGGGGACTGGCGTGATGCAGCGCCCGCGCGATGACCTCCTTGCCGGTGCCGCTCTCGCCCGTGATCAGGACCGTGGTGCGGTGCTCCGCCACGCGGGCCACCAGGTCGAGCGCGTCGCGCATGGCCTTGCTCTGCGCGATGACCGCGCGCTCCCCCGGCCCGCTGGCCAGCTGGGCGCGCAGCCCGGCGACGGCGCGGCGCAGGCGCTCCCGCTCCTCGGCTTTCTTGAGCGTGAGCACCACCTCGTCCGGCCGGAACGGCTTGGGGATGTAGTCGTAGGCGCCCTCCTGCATGGCGGCCAGCGCGGCGTCCTCGCCGCCATAGGCGCTCATCATGATCACCAACCCCACGCCCCCCCTGGTGCGGTAGGCCCGCAGGAACTCGAGCCCCCCCATGCCCGGCATGCGGACGTCGCACAGCACCAGGTCCACGCGATCGGCGAGCGCGCGGTCCAGGGCGCGCTCCGCGTCGCCCTCGGCCGCGACGTCGTACCCCGCGCCCGAGAGCAGCAGCCCGAGCGATTGCCGCAGGCCGGGCTCGTCGTCCACGACCAGCACGCGCGTCACGGCGTCTCGACGCTCACGCGGCCGCCCGGAGCTCGGGGAGAAAGATCTTGAACGCCGCCCCGCCCTCCCGGGCCGCGTCCACCCACACCACGCCCCCCAGCTCGAACACGGTGCGCTGCACGATCGCCAGTCCGAGCCCCGTGCCCCGGCCGGGCTCCTTGGTGGTGTAGAACGGGTCGAACACCTGCTCCCGGTCTTCGGGCGGCACCCCCGGCCCGGAGTCGGCCACGAACAGCAGCGCACCGGGCGTCCCGGCGGGCACTTCCGGCCGCGCCGGCCGCCGGTCGGGCGGGCGGGGAAAGATGGACCAGCGCGGGTCGCTGGAGCGCCGCGGCGGGGCGTGGGCGGCCTCGTACGCCCAGCGCCGCGCGCCGGCCACCACGTCACCGTCCCGCGCCGCGTCCACCGCGTTGAGCACGAGGTTCACCACCGCCTGTTCCAGCGCGTGGGCCCGCCCGAGCACCCGGGGGACGTCCGGGTGCGTGTCCACCGTGGCGCGCACGCCTTTGAGCGCCCCCTGCGCCCGCAACAGCGCCATCGCGCCTTCCAGTACGGCGGCGGGGTCCACGGGCTGGAGCACCTCGTCGTGCGGCCGCGCGTAGTCGAGCAGGCTGCGGACGATGCGGTCGATTCGGGCGATCTCCCGGGTGATCCCGTCGGTCACCTCCGCCTCGGCCCCGCGGCGCCGCAGGACCTCCACGTAGGTGCCGATGGCCCCGAGCGGGTTCCCCACCTCGTGCGCGATCCCCGCTGCGAGGCGCCCCACACTGGCGAGCTTCTCGGCGCGCACCAGGTACCCCTGCGCGTCGAGCAGGTGGTCGGTCATGCGGTTCAACCGCTCGCCCAGCACCGAGAAGTCGCGGGTCTCCGCGTCGGGCGCCCGGGCCACCAGGTCGCCGTCCGCCACGGCGTCCGCCGCCGCCACCAGGCGCTCGACCGGCCGCAGCACGTGGCGCCGCACCAGGTAGCTCCCGAACACGATGAAGATCCCGACGTCGAGCGCGACGATGACCAGGATGAGCAGGAACAGCTGAGTGGGACCGAGGCCCGGGGCGAGCGCGTTCACCAGCAGCGCCGTGCCGACGCCGAGGATCAGCGCCGCGGCGGCGAGGAACGCGAGGTTGAACAGGAGCTCCGCGCGGAGGGAGGGTCTGCCGGGCGGGCTCACGAGGCGACCGAGCATGCAAGAATATGCATCATCCGGGTCTCCCGTCCCTACAAACGTCCAGGGATGGTGGCGAAGCCGGCCACGGCGAAGTGGCGATCAAAGGTGAACGCGGCCTCGACCCGCCGCGCTCGCATCGCGGCGAAGCTCACGGCATCAGCGAGGGTGAATGCCTGATCCGGGAAGCGCTGGAGCCAGTCCCGGAGGGCGGCGGCCTCGAGCTCGCGATCGGTGAAGGCCTCCTCCAGCAGGGGGTCGTCGTTGAGGGTCTCGAGGTGCGCGGCGGCGCGCCCGGGGCCGACCGTCCGCACCAGGTGCAGATGAAGCTCGGCGAGGATGAGATCGGTCACCACGAGTCGCGCTCGCTCGGCGCGCAACTGGCGCAGGCAAGCGCCGGCCGGCCCATGATACTGGTCGCGGCGGTGAAAGACGGCCAGCCAGGCGCTGGTGTCGACCAGGACCCGGCGGCTCACTCCTCGGCCACGCGCCGCTTCGGATAGCCCGCGACCGCGTATTCGTCTGCCCTGGTTGAGAGATCGGCGGGCAACTCCGGATCATCGACGCAGCCGATGAGCGCGAGGAGCGGGTCGTCCTGGGCCGAGAGATCCATGGCCCAGCGCCGGACCGCCGCGCGGAGCGCCTCGGCCCTGGAGAGCCCGAGCCGGCGAGCCAGCCGGTCGAGCAGGGCTCGGTCGGTGCGGTCGAGGTAGACCTGGAGGGGTTTCTTGGGCATCTGTAAATGTATGTCGGATAATTGATACATTCAATGCTGAGCAATGCGGTCGCCAGGGACCGATGTGGTTTTTGTTTGAAGGGACTAAAGACAAGAGAGCGGCTGGCAATCGGCCCGCCGCTCCCTCGTACCACCGAGCCTAAGCGGCTCAGGCACTACACTTCGGCTCGCCTTCCTTGTTGGCCGGCGCCAGCGCAGTCGTGCCGACGTAAATCGCGCAGGTCTTCGTCGTGGTCGTGTGACTGACCCACGCCGTCCACCCGTCGGTGGTCGTGGCGATGGTCGGGCCCACAACGCCGCTGGTCGTGGCGTAGGCGGTACCGAGGTCCGACGTGTACTTCACCGAGTCGGCGAAATACGCCTCCTCGGCCGTCACGAGGTTCCGGAGATCCGACTTCATCGAAGCCAGATACGCCTTCTCCTTCGTGTTGGCGAACTTCGGAATCGCGATGGCGGCCAAAATGCCGATGATCACCACCACGATCAGAAGTTCGATCAGGGTGAATCCCTTGCGGTTCATGCAACATCCTCCCTAATGGTGTCTAGGACGCGAAACCATGGAGACCGGTACGCCCCGGGTACCGTGTAAGCAAAGTCCATGCCCCACACGCTTCACGGCGACGCAAATCACGACCAGGTAAAACGTTACTCCGATTTGGGCGGCCCGCCACCCGTGCTGTGACGGGGCTCCCGAGCCGGGCGTTTTGCAAGTCACCGTGCCGGACGCAACTTTGGCGTAAGTGATTGCAGAAACTTGCGATAGAACGCAGCGTCCGCCGGAAACCACCCCAGCGCCGAGTCCGCCAGGGCCCGGGCCCCGGCCAGCTCGCCACGGCTGCGTAGAAGCAAGAGATGCGCCCGCAGCGCGAACGGGTCCCGCGGCTCCGCGCGCCGCGCGCGCGCGATCAGGGGCGCCGCAGTACTCGTGTCCCCGAGCCCCATGAGGTAGGAGGCCCGGGCGGCGTCGAGGTACGGATCGCGGTCGAACAGCTCGCCCGCGATTGCGTACTGGGCCCGCGCGCCCGCCGTGTCCCCCATCCCCGCCAGCACCGCCGCCGCCCACACCCGCGCGCGATACGCCTCCGGGTGCTCCGTGAGCGTGACCAGGACCAGGCTCTTGTTACTCTCCCACACCGGCAGTCGCAGCCACGACCGCGCCGCCAGCGCGAGGCCGATGACGCCGACGGCCAGCGCCGCCCGCCGCACACCCCACCGGTTCGCCGCCCAGACGGCGCCGGTCCCCGCCGCCGCGGCGACGAGTAGCACCGCCAGATACAGGTTCCGCTCCGCCAGCACGACGCCCGAGGCGAAGAGGAGGTTCGACGTCGGCAGGTAGGCCACCGTCGCCACGCAGGCGCCCAGGGCGACGGCGGGAGCGCGCCGGCGACACCACACCGCGAGCAGCGGGACTCCCGCCACCACGACCGCCCCGCCGACCGCCGCCAGCGACAGGCCCTCCCGCACCGGGATGACTTGCGGATTGTAGTCGGCCGAGAGGTCGGCGGGCCACAGCAGCAGGCCCGCCGCCCGCCACACGGCCGGCAGCGCGACCGCCAGCCGGCCTCCGGCTCCCACACCGCGGAACGCCGGCGCCATGTCACCGGTCGCCTCCCTGCCGACGTGCCACCAGACGCCCAGGAAGCCGGCCGTGACGGCGCCCAGCGCGAGGTAGAAGCCGATCGGGTATCGCCGGCCCTCCCGCCCCTGGAGCCAGTCATCAAGCAGTATCAAGACACCGGTCGCGACACCATGCTCCTTGCTGAACATGGCGGCCGTGGCGCACGCCACCGCCAGCACCCATTGCCGCCGCCGGGCGGCGAGCACCGAGCCCAGCATGCCCACCGCCGCGAGCAGCTCCGCTCGCGATACGATGCTGGCCACGCCCTCGACGTGCACCGGATGGACCGCGAAGACGAGGGCGGCGGCGGTGGCGCCGACCGGCGGCAACCACCGGCCCAGCACCAGCGCCACGAGCACCGTCGCAAGGCCGTGCCACAGCGCGTTGACGATATGGAACCACCCGGGGCGTCCCCCGGAGACCGACCAGTCCACGGCGTAGCTCAGGATCGTCACGGGGCGATACAGGCCGGCCTGCGACGGCTCGGGCCAGTAGGGATCGTCGAACGCGCGCAGCGCCGCGCCGAGCGACTGGGCGGCGGGGTTCTTCACGATGATGCCCCGGTCGTCCTGGACGAAGTCGTACCGCACGGTGGGCAGGTAGAGCGCCACCGCCGCCGCGAAGACGAGGAGCAGCCGCCTCATGGCCCTGCGTCGTCGAGCCGCCGGGCGCGCGCGAGGAGGGAATCGGCGACGGCCGTGTCCCCCCGCGAGCGGGCGGCGCGCGCCTGGCCGCGGTGCATCCCCGTGCAGCGGAAGCACAGCTGCTCGGCACGGACCAGCAGCGAGTCGGCGAGGCGGGGCCGCCCCACCGCGAAGGCGGCGTCGGCGGCGGAAACGAAGACCCGGGGATCGCCGTCGAAAATGCCCAGCGCGACGCGGAAGGCCTCGAGCGCGCGCTCCGGCTGACGCTGCGATTGATACAGGGATCCCATCCGCGAGGGACCGCGGTAGGAATCGGGCGAGTCCTCGAGGATGCTCAGCGTGACGCGGCGATCATCGCGCCACACCGGCACCCGCAGCGCCGACCGGATCCCCCCTGCGAGCACGACGACGGCCACCAGCGCGCCGAGCCGGGAGGCGGGCAGGGCGAGCCGCCCGAGCATCGCCCCCGCGGCGAGCGCCAGCCCCACGGCGGGCAGGTACAGGGTCCGCTCCGCGACCACGATCCCGACCGGAAACAGCAGGTTGGCGACCGGCAGAAACGCGACGCCGATCCACCCCAGCCCGTACGCTTCGACCCGCCGGCCCCGGCGCCACGCCCAGACCAGCAACCCGACCCACGCCGCGAAACACACGATCCCGAGCCCGAACCGCGGATCGAGCGCCGACGACACGAGGGTGCGCTCGTCGGGCGAGTAATCGACGCGCAGCGTGAGCGGGAACACCAGGAGGCGGGCGACGTCGGCCAGGGCCGCGACGGCGGTGAGCCGGACCCCCACCCCGCTCGCGCCGGCGAACACCGGGGCCAGCGCCTGGTACTGCGCGAAGGGCGCGAGCACCAGGGCCCGGACCACGGCGTAGCCGACCCCGACCGCGAGCCAGCTGAGCGCGAACGCGGCGAGGCGACGGCGCGTGGGCCGGGCGGCCAGCCCCGCGACCCACGCCCAGACGATCAGGCCCGGCGCGACGGCGGCGCTCTCCTTGCTCAACAGCCCCGCGACGAGCGCCGCGGCGCTCCACGCGACGCTGTCGCGCTGGACGGCGGCATGGACGCACAGGCACGCGAACAGCGCGGCCATGAGGTCGGCCCGGCCCACGACGCCCGCCACCGCCTCCACGTTGACGGGATGGACCGCGAACACCAGCCCGGCCACGAGGCCGGCCGCCGGACCGCTCCAGCGCCGGCCCAGCGCGGCGACCGCCGCGCTCGTCCCCGCGTGCCAGGCCACGTTCACCGCGTGAAACCACGCGGGGCTGTGGAATTGCCAGTCGAGCGCGTAGGTCGCGATCGCGAGCGGGCGGTACATCTTGCCCCCCCACTCGGCGGGCCAGTAGGGGGCGGTGAAGGCGCGCCATAGCCCCGCCGGGTCGTGGACCAGCGGGTTCTGGACGATGATGTACAGATCGTCCATGGCGAACCGGTTCCACAGCGCGCCGGCGTACACGACGGCCGCGCAGGCGGCGACGGCCGCATACAGGCGTCGGGCGGTCCAGGCCGGTCCCGTCATGGCCCGGCTCTCGCGAGGCGATCGGCGCGCGCGAGCAGCGAGTCGGCCGCGGCCGAATCGCCGCGCAGC
>JBOHSV010000207.1:0-1777 GCA_050921735.1 Gemmatimonadales bacterium
TCACCCGCCAGAGCGCCCGCAGCTCCTCCAGCAGCTCGGCCCGTCGCGGGTCGGCGACGATCCGCGCCTGGATGGCCGCCGCCTCATCGGGCGTGCACTCCCCCTCGATGAACCGGAGGAGATCGCATTCGTCGATCATGGGTCCCCGTACTCACAACCCCCGAGGGGGCCGGGAGTATGAAGGGACCGGGAGTCAGCCCACCGCCAGGAGCGCGACGAGCGTGAGGTACGGGGCCAGCTTTCCCTTCAGCAGGAGGGCGGCGCGCCAGATGTGGGACTTCACGGTGCCGAGCGACACGCCCAGGCGCCCGGCGATCTCCTGGTAGCTCAGGTGCTGGCGCCGCCGGAGCAGGAAGATTTCGCGGCACCGCCTCGGCAGCTCGGCCACGGCGCGCCGGACGGCGTCGTCCAGCTCGCGCCGCAGACAGTGGTCTTCCGGCGTGTCCGCGGGCGGCACGGGCCCCAGCCGCACCCGGTCGATCCAGGCCTCGGCCACGCCGCGATGCCGCAGATGCTTGAGGGCGCGATTGCGGGCGGCGGTGTACAGGTAGGGACGCGTGAGGCGCGTCGCGTCCCGCGGGCCCCGCGTGTTCCACAAGTGCAGGAAGAGATCGTGTACCACGTCCTGCGCGGCCTCGGCCGAGCCGAGCAGCCGCAGGACGTACTCGCACAGCTCGACGTAGTACGCGTCGAACGCCGACTCCCACGAATGGGAGGCGTGCGCCGATCCGGCCGCCGGGGCCGGCAGGATGGGTCTCGAGGAACCGGCCATGGAAGCGCGGTCTCTGGTGCCGAATACCGCCCCGGGGAGCGCCTGTCAAGAGGCGCTCGTCGCGGCAGGAGCCTCCTGCGAGTGGTGACCCCGCAACCCTTCGCGCCCCGGCCGCGTCTGATGCCGTGAATGGGTGTGCCGTCCGGGCATCCTTGACCTGCCGGGCTCCGGTCGGGCAGTTTCCCGGGCACCGTTGTCCAACCGAGGGAGTGCGAAATGAAACACCACACGGGTTTGCTGGTCGCCGCGCTCGTCGCCGCGGCCCCACCGCTTTCCGCGCAGACGTCCTCCCGCGGCGACCATCGGCCGGAGGCGGCGAGCTTCTATGGCTCGGCCGTCGCCGTCGGCGACCGCGAAGTCCTCATCGCCGAACCGGTCTCGAGCCGGAGCCCCGGGGTGGTGTACGTATATCGCCGGGACCGGGCCGGCCGGTGGGCCGAGACCCAGCGTCTCACCGCGTCCGATGCGACGATCATGGACCGCTTCGGTCGCGCCATCGCGGTGGACGGTGGCATCCTGCTCGCGGGCGCCACGTCGCGCGACAGCGCGCGCGGCGGGGCGTACATCTTCACGCGCGACGCGGCGGGCCGGTGGAGCGAGGCGCAGCGACTCGTGGCGTCGGACGCCGTGGCCGGCGACGCGTTGGGACGCGCGGTCGCCCTGCGGGGAGACCTCGCGCTCGTCGCCAGCTGGGGCAACAACAAGAGCGCGGGGGCGGTCTACGTGTTTCGCCGCGATGGCGGGGGGCGATGGGTGCAGGAGGCCAAGCTCACCGCCGCGGACGCGGCCGAGGACGACTTCTTCGGCACCGGCCTGGCCATCGAAGGCGACCGCGTGCTGATCGGCGCCAGCGAGAGGCAGGAGCGCGCCGGCGCGGCGTACGTGTTCCGCTACGACCGCGCGGCGCGCGCCTGGCAGCCGGAGGGGCGGCTCGCGCCATCGGGTCTCGAGGCCAACGCGGGGTTCGGCGCCGCGGCGGCGCTGCGCCAGGGGACGGCCTACGTG
>JBOHSV010000208.1:0-3943 GCA_050921735.1 Gemmatimonadales bacterium
GACCTGGGCCGTGGGGTTGCTGTGGTCGTGAGGGAAACCCAGCTGCCCATCGTGAATGCCCTGGGCCTGCACGCCCGGCCCGCGGCGGAGTTCGTGAAGGTGGCGAGCCGCTTCAAGTCCGACGTGCGCGTGTGCAAGGACGATCTGACCGTCAACGGCAAGAGCATCATGGGCGTGATGATGCTGGCGGCGGAGCGGGGGTCCTCGCTGTTCCTGCGGACGGATGGTGAGGACGCCGAGGAGGCCATGGAGGCGCTGCTCGCGCTCGTGGCCGACGGGTTCCACGAGATGCATCTCACGGGCAGCGAAGCCGACGAGACCGTGGACGAGGCGGCTGAAGGGAGTGACTCGGCATGAGCGAGCGGCTGCTGAAGGGCATCGGCGTCTCGCCGGGCATCGCGGTGGGTCCCGTCGTCGTGGTGCGCTGGGCGCTGCCCGAAGTGCCGCACCGCGTGGTGCCGCGCTCGCAGGTGGAGAAAGAAGTGCGCCGGCTGCGCGCGGCCCTGAAGGACGTGCAGGGGCACCTGGAGGTGCTCCGGACCCGCGCCGAGGATCGCGCCGGCGTGGACGAGGCGCGCATTTTCGACGCGCAGATCCTCATGCTGGGCGACGCCGACTTCATCACGGGGGTCGAGGACCTGATCCGGGAGAACCACCTCACGGCCGAGAAGGCGTTCGAATTCAAGGCGCTGGAGGTGCGGGACCTGTGGGCCGCCACGGGGAGCCCCCGGCTCAAGGATCGCCTGGCCGATCTCATGGCCGTGACCATCCGCGTCATCCAGCACCTCCTGCACAAGGGCGGCGACGACATGTGGGAGGGCATCTCCGTGCCGTCCGTCGTGGTCGCCAAAGAGCTGTCGGCCGGGCTGACGGTGCAGCTCGACCGCGAGCACGTCGTCGGGCTGGTCAGCGAGGAGGGCACCCGCACGTCCCACGCGGCGATCCTCGCGCACTCGATCGGCATCCCGGCCATCTTCGGCGTGCCGGGCGCGATGGACCGGCTGCAGGCGGGCACGGTCGTCGTGCTCGACGGCACGCGCGGCACCGTGCTCGTGAACCCCACGCCCGCCGAGATCGCCGAGGCCCGGCAGCGGGAGGCGCGGCGCCGCGAGCTGGCGCACCAGCTCGAGGCGGTGGTCAAGCTGCCGGCGGTGACCGCGGACGGCGTGCGCGTGGCCCTGCGGGGCAACGTGGATCTGCCGGACGAGATCCGCGCCGCCGTCGACCACGGCGCCGAGGGCGTCGGGCTCCTGCGCACGGAGTTCCTCGTGACGGGGCACAGCAGCCTGCCCTCCGAGGACGAGCAGGCGGCCTACTTCCGCCGGGTGGGGGAGGCGTTCGCGGGACACCCGGTGGTGGTGCGCACCTACGACCTGGGCGGGGACAAGTTCCCCGCGGCATTTCGCGCGCCGCCCGAGCCGAACCCGTTCCTCGGCTGGCGCGCCATCCGCGTGTGCCTCGACCAGCCCGACATGTTCCGCGCCCAGATCCGCGCCGCGCTGCGGGCGGCGGCGCACGCGCAGATCCAGCTCATGATCCCGCTGGTCACCCGCCTCGACGAGGTCACGATTACCCGCGACCTGGTGGCCGCCGAAGCCGAAAACCTGAAGCGCGAGGGAGTCGAAGCGGCGGCGACGGTGCCGGTGGGGGTCATGGTCGAGACGCCCGCGGCGGCGATCCTGGCCGATCGGCTGGCCGAGGTGAGCGACTTCCTGTCGGTGGGCACGAACGATCTGACGCAGTACACCCTGGTCGTGGATCGGGGAAACGCCCGGCTCGCCGACCGGTTCACGCCGCACGACCCGAGCGTGCTGCGCCTGCTCAAGATCGTAGCCGATGCCGCGCGCGCGGCCGGCAAGCCCGCCAGCGTGTGCGGCGAGATGGCGTCCGAGCCGATGGCGGCGTTTCTGCTCATCGGCCTGGGGTACGGCGCGCTCTCGGTGGCGCCGCCCGCGCTGCCGTTCGTGAAGTGGGTGGTGCGGCAGGTGCGCCACGCGCAGGCCGTCGCGGCGGCGGAACAGGCGCTCGCGGCCCGGACCGCGGCCGACGTGCTCGATACCCTGCGGCTCGCGCTGGCCGGCGCGGTGGATCTGAAGCTGCTCGATCCCGAGACGCGGTTGCCCGGCGGACGGCCCATTGCTACTTTGAGCGTCTGACCATGCCCGCCCATCGTCACGTCTTCACGTCCGAATCGGTGACGGAAGGCCATCCCGACAAGATCGCCGACCAGATCTCCGACGCGGTGCTGGACGCGATTCTCGCGCAGGATGCCGAGGCGCGGGTCGCCTGCGAAACGCTCGTCACCACCGGCATGGCGATCGTGGCCGGCGAGATCAGTACGTCCACTTACGTTCACATCCCCGACATCGTGCGCGGGACCATCACCGCCATCGGCTACACCGACGCGAACTTCGGCTTCGACGCCCAGACGTGCGCGGTGCTCACCACCATCGACCGCCAGTCGGCCGACATCGCCATGGGCGTGGACCACGGCGGGGCGGGGGACCAGGGGATGATGTTCGGCTACGCGACGGACGAAACCGCCTCGCTCATGCCGCTCCCGATCACGCTCGCGCATCGCCTGGCCGAGCGCCTGGCCGTGGTCCGGAAGGGCGGCGAACTGCCGTTCCTGCGGCCCGACGGCAAGACCCAGGTGAGCGTCGCCTACGAAGGCGGCCGTCCGGTCGAAGTCACCAAGGTCGTGGTCTCCGCCCAGCACTCGGAGCTCATCAGCGGCGACGAGCTGCGGGGCCATCTGATCGCCCACGTGGTCCGGCCCGTGCTGCACGAGCACGGGCTCGACGTGGCGGACCCCCAGATTCTGACCAACCCGACGGGCCGCTTTGTGGTGGGGGGCCCGCAGGGCGACGCCGGCCTCACCGGCCGCAAGATCATCGTCGACACCTACGGCGGCATGGCGCGCCACGGCGGCGGCGCGTTCAGCGGCAAGGACGCGTCCAAGGTCGACCGGTCGGCCGCTTACGCCACGCGCTGGATCGCGAAGAATATCGTCGCCGCCCGGCTGGCGCGGCGCTGCGAGGTGCAGGTGGCCTACGCCATCGGCGTGGCCGATCCGGTGTCGGTCATGGTCGACACGGTCGGCACCGGTGCGGCGCCCGACGAAGCGATCGAAGACGCGGTGCGCGACGTGTTCGACTTGCGGCCCCGCGCCATCATCGAGACCCTCCGGCTCAAGAACCCCATCTTCCGTCCCGCCGCCACGTACGGGCACTTCGGGCGCGCGCCCGAGTCGCGCCGCGTGGGCGAGCGGGAAGTCGAGTGCTTCACCTGGGAGCAGACGAACCGCGTGGAAGAGCTGCGGCTCGCCGTTCAGCGCTCCCGCCACTACACGGCCACGAAAGCGTAGCCATGACCATCACGGCGCCCAACGCCGCGTACGACGTCCGGGACCTCAAGCTCGCGGACGGAGGCCGCCGGCGCACCGAGTGGGCCGAGCGCTCCATGCCGGTCCTGCGGCAGATCCGCGAGCGGTTCACTACGGAGCGTCCGCTCCAGGGCCGGCGGCTGTCGGCCTGTCTCCACGTCACCACCGAGACCGCCAATCTTGCGGTCACGCTCAAGGCGGGGGGCGCCGACGTCGCGCTGTGCGCCTCGAACCCGCTCTCCACGCAGGACGACGTGGCCGCGCACCTGGTGCGCGACCACGGGATCAAGGTCTTCGCCATCAAGGGCGAGGATCACGCCACGTACTACGAGCACCTGCGCGCCGCGCTGGCCCATCGCGCCGACCTCACGATGGACGACGGCGCGGACCTGGTCGGCGCGCTGCACATGGTCGCGCTCGACCGGCTGGACGACCTCGCGCCGCCGGTCCGGACTTGGATGGAGACGCTGACGCCGTCGGAGCGCCAGGCGCTGGTGCGCGGCGTGATCGGGTCCACCGAAGAGACCACGACCGGCGTGATCCGGCTCAAGGCGATGG
>JBOHSV010000209.1:0-9747 GCA_050921735.1 Gemmatimonadales bacterium
CGCACGCGGTGAGCAGCGCGAGCGTCAGGAGGAGGTGACGACGGCGGGTCATGGGGCGACGCCGCCGGCTCCGAGGGCCGCGAGGCGCTGGCGCGCAGGGCCCCGGTACTCGGCGGCCCGCCGTGCCCGGGCGAGATACGCCTCAGTCGCGGCGGACGGCATGCAGGAGCCCGAGGGCATGTTCCAGCGCGGCCTTGGATTCGTAACCCACGACCAGCTCCGAATCATCGCGGCGCCGCAGTTCGTCGAGCAGTGCCGAGAGCTCAGCCGCCGCACTGTCATACAGCGCCATCGTCGTGCGCCTCCGAACCTGAACCACATCCGCGCGCCGCTGCAGGCCACGGGCTCTTCGAGTACCTTCACCACGGTGCGGACCGTGCGACTCGTGTTCGTGGGGGCCCTGGCGGCGTGTGCCGGCATCACGCCCGCCCCCGCCCCCGTCCGCCCGGGCATCGAGGTGCTGCTCGCCGACTCGGCGCATCTCGTTCGCGGCCGGCGTCTGGGACTGCTCACCAATCACACCGGCATCGACCGTGCCGGGCGCCGCGACGTCGACCTCCTGCACGCGGCGGCCGGCGTCCGGCTCACGGTGCTGTTTAGTCCCGAGCACGGCTTTCAGGGCATCGAAGACCGCCCGGGCCTGCCCGACGCCGTGGACCCGGCGACCGGCCTCCCAATCTACAGCCTTTACAGCGGCGCGCGCCCGCCCAATCTGGCGGGACTCGACAGCCTCGACGTCCTGCTCGTCGACCTGCAAGACATCGGCGCCCGGTACTACACCTACGTCTCCACGGCGGTCATTCTGATGCGGGAGGCGGCGGCGCGCGGCATTCCGGTGGTCGCGCTCGACCGGCCGAACCCGGTGGGCGGGGTGCTGGTGCAGGGGAACGTGCGCATCGAGCCCGCCCCGCCCGAGGTGTTCGTCGGCATTCTGCCCGTTCCCATGCGCCACGGGATGACCCTGGGCGAGATGCTGCGGCTCGCCAACGACGCGTACGGCGTCGGCGCGCGGCTCACCGTGGTCCCGGCGGCCGGATGGCGCCGCGACGCCTATTTCGACGCCACCGGCCTCCCCTGGGTCAAGCCGTCCCCCAACATGCCGGACCTGGAGAGCGCCATCCATTACCCCGGCACGTGCCTGTTCGAGGGCACGAACCTGTCGGTGGGCCGCGGCACGCCCCGGGCGTTCCAGGTGATCGGGGCGCCGTGGCTCGACCCCGTCGCCGTCCTGACCTCCCTCGAAGGCGCGGGGAGCGGGGAGCGGCCGGCGACGCTCGGCGTGGAAGCGACGCCGACCGAGTTTACGCCGATCTCACCGACCGACGGGAAGTACGACGGGGTGCCGCTGCGAGGGGTGCGGCTGCGCGTGACCGACCGGGCGGGGTACGACCCCACGAGGCTCGCCGTGGCGCTGCTCGCGGCCGTGCGGGCCGTGCACGGCGACTCACTGCGATTTCGCGACGCGGGCTTCGACCGGCTGGCCGCGGGGCCCGGCCTGCGCACCGCGATCATGGCCGGCCGGTCGGCCGAGGAGATCTGGGCGGGCTGGGGGGCAGCGCTCGCCCGATTCCGCGCGGCGCGCGCCAAGTATTTGCTTTACTAAGGCTTGGGGCGTCGTTACTTTCCCCCGCGCTCATGAACGTAATTCCCCAGGGGATCAAGGACGGCTTCGTGCGGGCGGTCGGTCCGATCGCCCGGGCCTTGATCCGGGGACACGTCAGCCCGAATACCCTGACGACGACCGGGCTCGTCGTGGTGCTAGGCGCCGCGCTGGCGTTCGCGGTGGGTGAAGTGCGGTTGGGCGGATTCCTGCTGCTGTTCAGCGGGCTGTTCGACATCCTCGACGGCCAGGTGGCCCGACAGGGCGGGATGGCCACGGCGTTCGGAGCATTCTACGACTCGACGCTGGATCGGGTGGGAGAGGCGGCGCTGTTCGGGGGCATCGCGCTGTTCTTCCTGCACGGCGGCGTGCGGCCCGAGCGTGAGACACTGGCGGTGGCGCTCGCCATCACGGCTCTGGTCGCCTCCCTGCTCGTGTCGTACACGCGGGCGCGCGCCGAGGGACTGGGGTTGGAATGCCGGGTGGGCATCGCGGCGCGGGCCGAGCGGGTGCTGGTGCTCGGCCTGCCGACCGTCATTGTCGGGCCGGGACGGAACGGCGAGCTGCTGTTCTGGATCACGGCCTTTCTGGCGCTCGTGACGACGGTGACCGTCGTGCAGCGGGTGCTCCACGTCGCTCGCATTTCGCGCGGGGCGCGGGGCCCCGTGCCCCGCCAGCGGGACACGCTCCCCGGACACGCTCCGGCGCTCCGGAAAGGATCATAGGTGGTGCCGCAACAAGCCGGTCGCGACATCGCACCTGCGGAGGGGAAGCTCGGCGTCCTCCTGGTGGGTCTGGGCGCGGTGTCGACGACGTTCATCGCCGGGGTCGAAAACGTGCGCCGGGGCCGCGCGCTGCCGGTCGGGTCGCTCACCCAGATGGCGACCGTCCGGCTGGGGAAGCGCACGGACAAGCGCGCGCCGCTGATTCGGGAGCTCGTCCCGCTCGCGAGGCTCGACGACCTGGTGTTCGCCGCCTGGGACCCGATCCCGGACGACGCGTACGTCGCGGCGGTGAAGGCGGGCGTGCTGGACCGGCACGAGCACCTGGAGCCGATCCGGGCGTTCCTCGACGGCATCAAGCCGCTGCCGGCCGCGTTCGACCAGAACTACGTGAAGCGGCTCCAGGGGACGCACGTGAAGCGGGCGCGCACCAAGCGGGAGCTGGCCGAGCAGCTGCGCGAGGACATTCGACGGTTCAAGCAGAGCTCCGGGGCCGACCGGCTCGTCATGATCTGGTGCGCGTCCACCGAGGTGTTCCTGACCGCGGGGCCCGCGCATCACAGCGTTCAGGCGTTCGAGCAGGCGATGGAACGGAACGACCCGGCCATCGCGCCTTCGATGCTCTACGCCTACGCCGCGCTGATGGAGAACGTGCCGTTCGCGAACGGCGCGCCCAATCTCACGGTGGACACCCCGGCGCTCCTGCGGTTGGCCGAAGAACGCCGCGTGCCGATCGGCGGGAAGGACTTCAAGACCGGGCAGACCATGATGAAGACCGTGCTCGCGCCCGCCTTCAAGGCGCGGATGCTCGGCCTGGCGGGGTGGTACTCCACCAACATCCTCGGGAACCGCGACGGTGAGGTGCTGGACGACCCCGAGTCGTTCAAGACGAAAGAAGAATCCAAGCTGGGCGTGCTCGAGTACATCCTCCAGCCGGCGCTGTACCCCGACCTGTACGGCAAGATCTATCACAAGGTGCGGATCAACTACTACCCCCCGCGCGGCGACAACAAGGAGGGCTGGGACAACATCGACATCTTCGGGTGGCTGGGCTACCCGATGCAGGTCAAGGTCGATTTCCTGTGCCGCGACTCGATCCTCGCCGCACCGCTGGTGCTCGACCTGGCGCTGCTGTTCGACCTGGCGCAGCGGGCCGGCCTGTCGGGCATCCAGGAGTGGCTCTCCTTCTACTTCAAGAGCCCCCAGGTGGCCCCGGGGTTGTACCCGGAGCACGACCTGTTCATCCAGCAGACCAAGCTGAAGAACACCCTCCGCTGGATGATGGGCGAGGAGCAGATCACGCACCTCGGCATCGAGTACTACGAGAAGGTGTGACGTCGGTTGAGCTGGTCGTCACGATCCTGGGCGCGGCCGCCATCGTCTGGGAGTTGTGGTACTTCCTGCTGGCGCCGCGGCCCGGCGCCGCCGCCGCGACCGCCGACCCGGTGCAGGAAATCCGCGTGACGGTGAAGGGCGGCTACACGCCGGAGACCGTCTTCGTGCAGGCGGGGAAGCCGGTCCGGCTGCAGTTCTACCGCGACGAGACGGCGGAGTGCTCGGAGCGGGTCGTGCTGGAGGCGTTCGGCATCGACCGGGAGCTTCCGGCCTTCGCGACGACCCCCGTCGAGTTCACGCCCCAGCACCCCGGCGAGTATCCCTTCCGCTGTGGCCGCAGCGTGCTGCAGGGGCTGGTGGTCGTCGAGGCGGCGGACGCCGGCGGCCGGGCTTCCTCGCCCCACAAGTTCCATGGCTAAGACGCGGATCGTGCTTCCCATCGAGGGCATGAGCTGTGCCGCGTGCGCCGCCACGGTGCAGGAGGCGCTGGCCGGGGCACCCGGGGTGGCGGCGGCGGCGGTGAACTACGCGACCGCCAAGGCCGGCGTCGAGTACGACGACGAGCGTACGGGCGCCGGCCAGCTCCTGCGCGCGGTGCGCGACGCGGGCTACGACTGCGGCCAGGCGACGGTCGCGTTCGGCGTCGCGGAGCTGCACTAC
Source organism: Gemmatimonadales bacterium (assembly GCA_050921735.1). Lineage (GTDB taxonomy): Bacteria > Gemmatimonadota > Gemmatimonadetes > Gemmatimonadales > GWC2-71-9 > DATLXT01. The sequence goes on from JBOHSV010000209.1 coordinate 4,318, forward strand.
GCGCCGAGCGTCGCCCCGCTGGAGCGCGAGCTGACCCGCGTCCCGGGCGTAACCCGGGCGGTCGCCAACCAGGCCACGGAAGTGGTCACGGTGGACTACGTGCCCGGCGCCACGACGGCGGACGCGCTGGAGCGGGCGGTGCGGGCGGCGGGGTTCGCGGTGGCGGCGCCGATCGCCGCCGAGGACCCGGTGGAGCGCGAGCGGCTGAGTCGCGAGCGCGAGGTCCGCGCGCTCACGTGGAAGTTCGTCCTCGCCGCCGGCGTCACGGTCGCGGCCATGCTCGGGTCCATGCTGCTGATGGCGGACCGGCCGATGGGTGCGCAGGGAACGTTCAAGCAGTACGACCTGCTGGGCCGTCTGCTGATGCCGCTGGCCGTCGCGCTGCGCGACGCGGTCGGCGCCCGCTGGCTCGTGGAGCCCGCATGGATCCGCTACGGCCTGGCGCTGCTCACGCTGCCCGTGGTGCTGTGGTCGGGACGCCAGTTCTACCGCGGCGCGTGGAGCGGCTTCCGCCACCGCACGGCCGACATGAACACCCTGATCGCGCTCGGCACCGGAGCGGCGTTGCTCTATTCGCTCGCCGTCACCGCGGCGCCGGGGGCCTTTGCCCGGGCGGGCCTGCCGCCGGACGTCTACTACGAAGCGGTCACCGCGATCATCGCGCTGATCCTGCTGGGCCGCCTGCTCGAGGCGCGCGCCAAGGGGCGCAGCTCGGAGGCGCTGCGGCGGCTGGCCGGCCTGCGGGCCCGCACCGCGCACGTGGTTCGCGAGGGGAAGGACGCCGAGATCGCGGTCGAGGCCGTGGTGCCGGGCGACCACGTCGTGGTCCGCCCCGGCGAGAAGATCCCGGTGGACGGTGTGGTCACCGAGGGCGCCTCGGCGGTCGACGAGGCGATGCTGACCGGCGAGCCGCTCCCGGTCGCGAAGAAGGTGGGCGATGAGGTCATCGGCGCCACGGTCAACACCACGGGGAGCATCACGTTCCGGGCCACCCGGGTGGGCAAGGACACGGCGTTGGGACAGATCGTGCGACTCGTGGAGGACGCGCAGACGTCCAAGGCGCCGGTGCAGCGGCTCGCCGACCGCGTCGCCGGCGTGTTCGTCCCGGTGGTCGTGGCGGTGGCGATCGCCGCGTTCGTCGTGTGGTTCGATGTCGGCCCCGACCCGGCGCCGTTGTTCGCCACGGTGGCGCTGGTCACGGTGCTGATCATCGCCTGTCCCTGCGCCATGGGACTCGCCACGCCCACGGCGATCCTGGTCGGCACCGGCCGGGCGGCGGAGCACGGCATTCTCATCCGGGGCGGCGCGGCGCTGGAGCGGCTCGCCCGGGTGCGGCGGGTGCTGCTCGACAAGACGGGCACGATCACGGAGGGCCGGCCGAGCGTGACGCACATCGTGACGGCGCGGCGCGCGGACGGCACACCGATCTCGCCCGCCGAGATCCTGAAGTACGCGGCGTCGGTAGAGCGCCGCTCGGAGCACCCGCTGGCGCACGCGGTCCTCCGGGCCGCGCAGGACCAAGGCATCGAGGCCGTGCCGGTGGAGAAGTTCGCCGTCATGGAAGGGCGCGGGGTGCGCGGGGTCGTCGACCGGCGCATCGTGGAAGTCATCTCCCTGCGCCACGCCCGCGAGCGCAGCCTGGAGCTGGGCGCCCTGGGGCAGGACGCGGACCGCCTCGCGACTCAGGCGCGGTCCCCCGTGATCGTCGTGATCAACAACACGGTACACGCCGTGATCGCCATCAGCGACCCGGTCAAGCCCACCGCTCGCGAGGCGATCGCCCGGCTCAAGCGGCTGGGCTGCGCGATCACGATGATCTCGGGCGATGCGCGCACGGGCGCCGAAGCGGTGGCGGCCGAGGTCGGGATCGACGACGTGATTCCCGAGGTTCTGCCCTCGCAGAAGGCCGACCTGGTGAAGAAGCTCCAGCGGCGGGGCGAGATCGTCGCGATGGTGGGCGACGGCATCAACGACGCGCCGGCGCTGGCGCAGGCGGACGTGGGAATCGCCATCGGAACGGGCACGGACATCGCGATGGAGGCGTCCGACGTGACGCTGATCCGCGGCGACCTCCGGGGCGTGGCCGCCGCCATCGAGCTGTCGCGCCGCACCCTGCGCACCATTCGCTGGAACCTCGGATGGGCGTTCGGCTACAACACGCTGGGGATTCCGCTCGCGGCTGGAGCGCTGTACCCCTTTACCGGGCTGCTGCTGTCACCGGTGGTGGCCAGCGCGGCCATGGCGTGGTCGAGTCTCAGCGTCGTGCTGAACTCGCTGGCCCTGCGCCGCTTCAAACCGGGGTGGACCACGTGAGGGAGCGGGACTCGTGAAGTACTTCCATCGCACCGGGCTCGCGCCGGACCGCGTGCTCCAGCTCGCGGCCGGATACTTCGGCGGCCGGATGGTGCCGGCCGAGGAAGCGCCGCGCCGCCGGGCCTACAGCGGCCCGACGGGCCGCGTCACCATCGCGGCCCGGCCCGAGGGCGGACATTACACGCTCGTCGAGGTGAGCACCGACCAGGTGGGGGAGTCGGAGCTCGACAAGCTGGCGAAACGGTTCCTCGCGGTCGTACACCGCGAGGTCGAGCCGACCCACGCGCTGCGGGGTGCCTACTAGCCGGCCAGCTTCGCCCCGTACCCGGCGTTCTGCACCGCCGTGATCAGGTGCGCGGTGGTCACGGCATCGTCGTTGAAGTCCACTTCCGCCTCGCCGTCCTCCAGATCTACGACCGCGCCGTAGACCCCGACGACGCCTTTCAGCGCGCGCTCGACCTTCGCCTGGCAGTGCCCGCAGGTCATGCCCGACACCCAAAGCTTCGCGGTCGCCATAGGTTATAATTTACCCTGCCATGGCGTCCCGCGCCGCGCCCGCCCGGTCGCCCGCCGTCCCGGCGGGCCTGACTCGAGACCAGCTGCTCGAGATCTACTATTACCTGCGGCTCACCCGCACGCTCGAAGAGCGCCTCACGGCGCTGTATCGCCAGAGCAGGGTCATCGGAGGGCTGTACCGCTCGCTCGGCCAGGAGGGCGAAGCCGTCGCCTCCGCCTACGCGCTCGCGCGGGGACCTCACGGCGACCTGCTCTCGCCCCTGATCCGGAACCTCGGCGCCATGCTCGTGATGGGGGCGCAGCCGGTGGAGATCCTGCGCCAGTACATGGCCAAGGCGACCAGCCCCACCCGCGGGCGTGAGATGAACGTCCATTTCAACGACCTCGCCAAGGGCTACCTCGGGCAAATCTCGCATCTGGGCGACATGATTCCCGTCATGGCGGGCATCACGCTGACCTTCAAGCTGCGGGGAGAGCGGCGCGTGGGCCTCGTGTACATCGGCGACGGAGGCACGTCCACCGGTACGTTCCACGAGGGCCTCAATTTCGCCGCCGTCCAGCGTTGCCCGCTGGTGGTGATCGGCGAATACAACCACTGGGCGTACTCCACGCCGCCGGAGCGGCAGTTCGCCGTGCAGGACCTGGCCGAGAAGGCCCGCGGCTACGGCGTGCCCGCCGTCGTCGTGGACGGCAACGACGTGCTCGCGGTGTACGAGGCGACCAAGGACGCGGTCGAGCGCGCGCGCCAGGGCCAGGGCGTCCAGTTCATCGAGGTGAAGACCTACCGGCGCACCGGCCACGCCGAGCACGACAACCAGCACTACGTGCCGGCCGCAGAGCTGGTGCGCTGGGAGCGGGAAAACGACCCCGTGGATCGCTACGTCCGGCGGTTGCGGGAGAGCGGGGTGGCGGAGGAGCAGGACCTGAAGGACCTCGACGAGCGGGCGCGGGTGGAAGTCGATGAGGCGACGGACGCCTGTGCGGATGAGGCGTTGCCCGAGGGGGAAACCGCGCTGCCGGCCGTGTATGCCGACCCCCCGGTCGCGGAACGCCTGTGGTTCCGGAGCGTGTGATGCCCGAAGTCACCTATCTCGAGGCCCTGCGCCAGGGGCTGTGGGAAGAGATGGAGCGCGACGAGCGCGTCTTCGTGCTGGGGGAGGACGTCGGGGCGTACGGCGGCGCCTTCAAGGTCACCGACGGATTCCTGGCGCGGTTCGGGGCGTCGCGCGTGATCGACACGCCCATTTCCGAGGCGGCGATCGTGGGCGCGGCGGCGGGCGCGGCCCACATGGGCATGCGCCCGGTGGCGGAGATGCAGTTCATCGACTTCATCTCCTGCGCCTACGACATGCTCACCAACTACGTGGCCACGGCGCGCTATCGCGCGGGCCTGGCGACCCCGATGGTGGTGCGGGGGCCGTGCGGCGGCTACGTCCGCGGCGGCCCGTTCCACTCGCAGAACCCCGAAGCGGCGTTCCTGCACACGCCGGGGCTCAAGATCGTGGCGCCGGCCACGGCGCGGGACGCCAAGGGCCTGATCAAGAGCGCCATCCGGGACGAGGACCCGGTGCTGTACCTGGAGCACAAGTGGCTGTACCGGCGCATCAAGGAGGACCTCCCCGAGGGCGACGAGATCCTGGTGCCGCTGGGCGAGGCGCGCCTCGCGCGCGAGGGCCGGGACCTGTCGATCGTGACCTACGGCGCCACGCTGTGGAAGTCGCTCGAGGCGGCCGAGACGCTGGAGCGCGAGGACGGCGTGGCGGCCGAGGTGCTCGACCTGCGCACCTTGCTTCCGCTCGACGATGCGGCCATCATGCGCTCGGTGCAGAAGACCAACAAGGTGCTGATCGTGCACGAGGACACGCGCACGGGCGGGGTGGCGGGCGAGATCGCGGCCCGGATCAACGAGCAGGCGTTCGAGTGGCTCGACGGCCCCATCATGCGGGTCACGGCCCACGATGTGCCGCTGCCGTATGCGCCGACGTTGGAAGACTTCGTGCTGCCGCAGACGGACGACATCGTCAGGGCGGCGCGCTGGCTGGCGGCGTACTGAGGAGAGGACATGGCTCGCGTTGACGTGCTGATGCCCCAAATGGGCGAGTCGATCGCCGAGGGCACGCTCAGCAAGTGGCTCAAGAAGGTCGGCGACGAGGTGCAGCGGGACGAGCCGTTGTTCGAGATCTCGACCGACAAGGTGGACGCGGAGATTCCGGCGCCGGCCGCCGGCGTGCTGGCCGAGATCAAGGTGCAGGAGGGGCAGACGGTGCCGGTGCAGACGCTGGTCGCCGTGCTCGAGACCGACAAGGGCGCTGCGGCCCCGCCGGCCGCGGCGAAGCCGGAGCCTCCGGCGAAAGCGGCCCCGGCCGCGCCTGCTCCCACGCCCACGCCGTCCGCCCCCGTCCGTCCCAATCCGCCTCCGTCCGTCCCGTCGGGGAAGAAGGGGGATGGGGCGGAGACCGCCGAAGAGCGCCTGCGCAAGAAGTCGACGCCGCTGGTGCGTCGCATCGCGGCCGAGCACCAGGTGGACATCGCCGCGATTCCGGGCACGGGGTACGCGGGGCGCGTGACCAAGCAGGACCTGCTGCGCCACATCGAGCGCGG
>JBOHSV010000210.1:0-1575 GCA_050921735.1 Gemmatimonadales bacterium
CCGCCAACATCGACGACCGCCGCGCCTCGACCACCCTGGCGGGCCCGTACGGGACCAAGGGGTTGGCCCAGACCCTGCGACGCCTGGGCGTCCCCGTGCGGCCGTGGCGCCGGCCGCTGTTCGACCTCGCGCGGGACACCGCGCCCGCGCGCCGCGCCGAGGTCTACGCCTTCTTCGACATCTGGATCCCGCCCGACCCCGAGCTCGCCGCCGTGCGGGAGTTCGTGAGCCGCGGCGGGCGCGTGTTCGTCGCGGGCTACACGGGCATCGAGCGGTGCTTCGGCTACGCGTCGCGCTACCTCGGCACCGACCGCTGGGAGCGCCTGGAGGACCCGATTCCCGTCCGGCCGCCCGACGTGACGTGGACGCTGCCGGGCACGCGCCGGGTGCTGGAGCGCCTGCCCGTGGAATCGCTCTACGTCGCGTCGGAGGACGACGACCACGGGGCGGGGGAGCATTGCCCGACGCTGGCACCCCTGCGCACGCGCGAGCTGCTCACCGCTCAGGACGGCCGCCCCGTGGCGCTGGCACTCGAGTTCCGCGGCGGCGGCCACGCCGTCCTCCTGGCGGACGTCGCGTTCGTCGCCAACCGGGCGCTCAAGGAGACTGACGTGGGCGTCATGGTCATCCCGTGGCTGCTCGCGGCCGCGCGCGGGCGGGTCGTGGTGGACGAATACCATCACGGCTTCGGCTCCGCGACCTCGGTGTGGAGCCTGGCGGGGGCGGCCATGGGGTGGCTCGCTTCGCAGCCGGTCGGCTGGGCGATTCTCCAGCTGCTGGGCGTGGGGCTGGTCCTGCTGCTGGTTGCCGCGGTGCGGTTCGGCCCCACGCGCCCGGGCGTCGAGCGGCGCCGGCGCTCGCCGCTCGAGCACCTCGAGGCGCTCGCCGCGGGGCTTGAGGGCGCCGGCGGGACCGCCACGGGCGTGGAGTTGATCATGGCCGGATTGCGCCGGCGGCTGGGCCGCACGGGGCACGTGCCCAAGGGCGACGGGCGCGAGTGGCTCGTGGCCCTGGAGCTGGCGCTCCCGGAGGCGCGGGGCCGGCAGGCGGCGCGCCGCTTGAAATGGATCGTGACCCAACCGGGCGGCGACGAGCGCGTGCTCGCCGCCGCGCAAGCCGTGGAGGACGTGTGGGAGCAGCTACACCAGCGCCGCCCGCGAGTCTGATTCTCGAGGCTCTCCGGCGCGTCGTCCTGGGACAGGACGCCGCGACGCGCGAGGCCCTGATCGCCTTGCTCGCCCGCGGGCACGTGCTGCTCGAAGGCGTGCCCGGCACCGCTAAGACCCTGCTGGTGCGGACGCTCGCGCTCGCGCTCGAGGTGAAGTTCCAGCGCATTCAGTTCACGCCCGACCTCATGCCGGCCGACATCACCGGCGTCTCGGTGCTCACCGGGACGCACGAATTCACCTTCCGGCCGGGGCCGATCTTCGCCGACCTGATCCTGGCCGACGAGATCAACCGCGCCCCTGCCAAGACGCAGGCCGCGCTGCTCGAGGCGATGCAGGAGCGCACGGTCACCATGGACGGGAAGAGCCACCCCCTGCCGCCCGCCTTCACCGTGTTCGCCACCCAGAA
>JBOHSV010000211.1:0-4165 GCA_050921735.1 Gemmatimonadales bacterium
CGGTCGAATCGAGCGCCAAGTCGCGTTACAACGGGGTTACGGTCGGGCTCAAGCGCATCCTGGATCCCGACCTCCAGTTCCAGATCAACTACACGCTGTCCTGGGACAAGTCGGACGACGACAACGAGCGCGATCCGTTCACGTTCCGCTATGCGCGGGCCGACAACCTCGAGCCCGAATACAACTGGAGCGATCGCGACCAGCGCCACCGCCTGAACGCGTGGTTGCTGGCACGGCTCCCGGGCGACATCTACATGAACAACCGGGTCAGCGCCTACTCGGCGCAGCCGGCGTCCGAAAGTTGCGGGCCAAGCCCCTTCAGTCTATTCGCCCCGCCGCGGGGCGAGCGCGCGACCTCGGCGTTGGACCGGAACTGCGCAGACGGCACGGTCCTGACGCGCAACACCCTGCGCAAGGACAACGCGTTCTTCTCGTGGGACGTGCGCTTCAGCCGGCCGTTCACCGTGGGCCGTGGAGAGGTCGAGGCCATCGTCGAGATCTTCAACGTCACGAACAACGACAACTTCAAGGACCCGGCGTTCGGCGGCCTGCTGTTCAACTTCGACGGCACCATCCGCAGCGGCCTGGGCGACCCGCGCCAGGTGCAGGCGGGGCTGCGCTGGGCCTTCTAGCCCCGTCTCGAGAAACGAATCACGGCGGGCCCGCGTATGGAGGGCGCGCCGTTTTTCGGAGGAAACTCATGAGCGTTCGATCGCTGCTCCTGCTCGGGGCGGTCCTGGCCACGAGCGCGTGCACCCGCGAATCCGCCCGCGCCGACGTGCCGGCCGACATCACCGGCGTGTACACCTTCGCCGGGGCCGACACCACGGCCACCATCCCGTGGGCCGCGCGCGCGGAGCTGATGCTGCACGCCGATTCCACGTTCTACTTCGATCTGCGCCTCCGCGTCAAGGACGAGGACCAGCGGGAGAGCCACGCCGGCCGCTACCGCGTTGGGGGCGACCGGCTGGTGCTCGTGGACGCCGATTCCGCCCGTGGGGACCACCCGGGGATCGGGTTCCGCATCCGTAGCGATTCGCTGGTGATGGACGCGAATCTCGCCATGATGGCGGCCCTGCGGCTCATCGGCGTGCCGCGGCCCGTGCTGGTGAGGGGGCGGTAGGAGACGGGCAGTCTCATCCTCCCAATCCTGCGGCGCCCTCGCTCTGGCGCCTAACCATTCCAATGCGGGCAGGATCATTCGTCCGCACCCCGTCCGCCCCTGTCCGTCTCGGTCCGTCCCTGTCCGTCCCTTGTTCGCCAGGTCCCCCAATGCCACCTTTCGTTCCCACCGACCCGGTAGCTCACCAGGTAGAGCAGCGGACTTTTAATCCGCAGGCAGTGGGTTCGAGTCCCACCCGGGTCATACACTTACAGCACCGGCCCCGGAGGTGGCCATCACCATCAGCGCGCCGGCCGGGATGTACGATGAGCTCGAGTTCGATGTGCACAAGCCCGACGAGCTCGGCGACGGGGCGTTCATCGCCGCGCATCCCGAGTTCGCGGACGTCTCGATCCGCGTGCGGGGAACGTTCAGCAACGACGGCGCGCGCACGGACTTCACGTATCTCACCGACCTGAACGAGGAGCAGGAGATCGAGCTGTTCCCCTTCCTCGAGGTCATCGAGGGCGAGCCCGTCGGGGTGACGCTGCGGCTCGACGTCTCGACGTGGTTCCTCGACGGCAGCGGCACCGGTCTCGTCGATCCGGCGACGGCCAACAAGGGCCAGCCCAACGAGAACCTGGTGCGCGACAACATCCGCGCGTCGATCGACGCGTTCCGGGACGACGACCACGACGGGCTCGACGACGACCACGAAGGGAGCTGAGCGCGGTTGTCAGAACGCCGCGGGGGAGCGAAATTGCTCCCCCGTGAGCGCCATCTGGATCGACGGACGCTACGTTTCGCGCGAGCAGGCCGTGGTTTCGGTGTACGACCACGGCCTGCTTTACGGTGACGGCGTGTTCGAGGGCCTGCGGGCCTACGGCGGCCGCATCTTCCGCCTGGACCGGCACCTCGAGCGGCTGTACGCGTCGGCCAAGGCCATCTGGCTCGAAATCCCGCTGGCGCGAGACGCGCTGGGCGACGTGGTGCTCGACACCGTGCGCCGCAGCGGGCTGGCGGAGGCGTACATCCGCCTGGTGGTCACGCGCGGGCCGGGCGACCTGGGCCTCGACCCGCGCAAGTGTCCCAGGCCGTCCGTCATCTGCATCGTGGATCGCATCGCCCTGTGGCCGGCCGACCGCTACGACAAGGGCCTGACCTGCCTGACGGCCCCGACGCCGATCAACCACCGCGAGAGCCTGTCGCCCCGCATCAAGTCGCTCAACTACCTCTCCCACATCCTCGCCAAGGTCGAGGGCATCGCGGCCGGGGTGGACGAAGTGGTGATGCTCGACTCCGCCGGGTTCGTGGCCGAGGCCAGCGGCATGAACCTGTTCGTCGTCGCGCGCGGCGGGTTGCGGACGCCGCCGCCCTACGCCGGCATCCTCCGCGGCGTGACGCGCGACGCGGTCATCGAGCTCGCCGGCGAGGCGGGATACGGGGTCGAAGAGCCCCCCCTGAACCGCTACGATCTGTACACGGCGGACGAGGTCTTCCTCACGGGGACCGCCGCCGAGGTGGTCGCGGTGACGCGGCTGGACGGCCGCGTCATCGGGGCGGGCGTGCCCGGGCCCGTCACGCGCGACCTGGGCGCGCGCTTCCGGGCCCTCGCCGCGCGAGGGGATTGAGAGCCCTCGGCATCCTGGCGGCCGCCCCCATCCCCGGCCGCGTCATGCCGCGCCTCGCCGACGACGTGGGACCCTCCGCCGCGGCGGAGCTCTATGCGCGCGTGGGGCGCGGCGTGATCGCCGCCGTCGCGGGCTCGGGGTACCGCACCATCCTATGGTTCACGCCCCCCACCGAAGGCGCCTATGTGCGCGAATGGCTCGACGGCCTGGGTCGCGTGGAGCTGCGTCCGCAAGCCGCCGCGGGCCCCGGCGCGCGCATCCACCACGCGTTTACACGCCACTTTGGCGACGGCGCCCGGCGGGTGGTGGTCGTCACCACCGACTGCCCGGGGATCGAGCGCCGGACCGTGACCCAGGCGTTCGCGGCGCTGGCCCAGCACGATGTGGTGCTCGGCCCGACCACCGGCGGGGGGTGCTATCTCGTGGGACTCCGGGACCCCCACCCGGAGCTCGTGCACCCCATCCCGTGGGAAACGGCGGCCGCTCTGCCCCAAACCCGTGCCCACGCCAGGGCCCTGGCCCTGTCGGTGCACCTGCTGGCCCCCCTCCGGGGCCTGGAGACGTTGCAGGATGCGAGAGTGCTCGGATTGCTCAAACCTTGACGGGACATGGGGTTAGACCAATATTAGGCGACCTTTTCGCCTCTAGGCCCTTGGGAGGTGACCTATGCCATGGCGCGTGATCGTCCATGGCGGGCAGGTTTGGCACGTGGATGCCATCGCCGAGCGCCGGCCGAACACGGAGTCGTGGCAGCTGGCGCTCAGCTTCCGGGCCGCCGCCGCGGGGGGAGTCGCCGGGCGGGGTGGGGTGAGCGGAGGGCAACGGGCGTTCTGGACCCTGTTTCCGCTCGAAGCGACCTCGAAGTCGTCGCTCTTCATTCAGGCCGAGCGCATCCCTGACGACGCACTATCCCGGGTGCTCGCCGAGCGGCTGGGGTGAGGCGGGCGGGGTGTGTCCCGCCCGAAGGAGCGGATGTGGGGTCGCAGCGGCTTCGGTTTCAGGAGTTCACCTTTCACCGGCTGCCCAACGGGCGGTGCCGGGCGAAAGTCGTGCTGTCCTGGGCCGACGGGCGGGAGTTCGTGGGCGAGTCGGACGGCGTGACCTCGCAGGCCGGCGAGCTGCGGTGCTCGGCGGTGGCGGCGATGCACGCGCTGGAGCACGCCGTGGAGCCGCAGGTGGATTTCGAGATCCTGGGCGTCAAGGCGGTGCGGGCGTTCGATGCAACAGTGGTGATCGTGTCGCTGTCGGCGCGGGGAGAGGAGAACGCGTCGCGGCTCGTGGGCTCGTACCTGACGGAGACGGACCCGCCGCGCGGCGCGGCGCTCGCGGTGCTCAACGCGACGAACCGATTGCTGGGGAACTATCTGATCACACGATGAAGCGACTCGCGATGGTGGTATGGTGCGCGGCGCTCGTGGCCGCGGTGTCCGCG
>JBOHSV010000212.1:0-2726 GCA_050921735.1 Gemmatimonadales bacterium
TGCCCCAGGCCGCTGTCCCACAGCGCCTTCATGCCCCCGCGGCGCGCCGCGGCGGAGATCCGGTCGGCCGTCTCGCCCGCCGCCACCACCCGCTCCACCTCGGGGGTCACCGTCAGCACCTCGACGATCGAGAACCGCCCGCGGTATCCCGTCATGACGCAGTCGGGGCACCCGGCCGCGCGATACAGCGGCGTGCCCCTGGGGATCCAGCGGTGAAGCTTGTCGGGCGGCGCCTCCATCCAGACTTCCTTGCACGTGGGGCAGAGCTTGCGCATCAGCCGCTGGGCGACGATGCCGCGCAGCGCGGCGGCGATCTTGTACGCCTCGACCCCGATGTCCACCAGCCGCGTCACCGCGTTGGGCGCGTCGTTGGTGTGTAGCGTCGAGAGCACGAGGTGCCCGGTGAGCGATGCCTGCACGGCGATCTGGGCGGTCTCCTTGTCCCGGATCTCGCCGACCAGCACCACGTCCGGGTCCTGCCGCAGGATGGACCGCAGGGCCGCGGCGAACGTGAGGCCGGCCTTCTCCTGCACCTGCACCTGCACGATGCCGGCCATCCGGTACTCCACCGGATCTTCGACCGTGACGATGTTCACGCCCTCGCTCTTGATGTGGTTGATGCAGGAGTAGAGGGTCGTCGTCTTGCCGGACCCGGTGGGCCCCGTGACGAGGATGATGCCTTCGTGGTTCTCGAGCAGGGTCTTGATCCCCGACGCCTCGACCGGGTCGAGCCCCAGCGACTCGAGCGACTTCACCGTCGCTCGGGAATCGAGGATGCGGATCACGACCTTCTCGCCCAGCGCCGCCGGGAGCGTCGAGACGCGGAGGTCCACCGGCTGGCCGTTCACGGCCACGCGCGCCCGGCCGTCCTGCGGCCGCAGGCGGTCGGCGATGTCGAGCGCCGAGATGATCTTGATGCGCGAGATGAGCGGGAGCCCCGCGTTGCGCGGGATCTTCATCACCTGCCGCAGCACGCCGTCGATGCGATAGCGGACCGCGACGCCGCCTTCTTCCGGCTCGATGTGAATGTCGGACGCCCGGGAGAGAATGCCTTCCGAGATGATCAGGTCCACGAGCCGCACCACCGGCCGCTGACTGGCCGCCTCTTCCGTCGAGGCGGTGATCTCCTCCGGCCCCGCCTCCTCGGCCAGCTGGACCAGCTCGGCCGACCCCTCCATCCCCATGCCCTCGAGCAGCTTGTCCAGCGCCTTCTCGGGCCGGTACATCTCGTCCAGCCGGTCCACGATCTTGGACGGCGGCAACAGCAGGGTGCGGACCTCGCGCGCCGTGGCGAACGCGAGGGCCTTCTCGGCGTCGATGTCGAACGGGTTGGCAGTCGCGACTTCGAGGAACGAATCGGTCATGCGCAGCGGCAGGACGCGAAACCGCCGCGCGAGCTGCTCGGGCACCGCCTGCGCGACCTTGGGGTCCTGCTGGGCCAGGTCCGCGACCTTCAGGCGGAACCGCTTGGCCAGCGCCTTCAGGATCTGGTCGTCGGTCGCCAGCCCGTTGGCCACGAGCGCTTCCCACAGGGTGCGCGACGAGCCGGCCTTCGCCCGAGCTTCGGCGATGGCCTCCGCGGCCAGCACCCCCTCCAGGGAGCCCGCCAGCCACTCGTCGGGGAACCTCGTTTCGGCCATGACTTAGCCTATCTAACCTAGCGGGGCGGCCGGGGCCGTCCAGTCCGGAGAGCCGTTTCCCCTACAAGATGTCCCAAAAGTCGCGCGCGACGTCCACGGCGAAGCGGGTCCGGCGGCTCTGGAGGCCCAGGCCCGCCTCCACGCGCAGCAGCCCCAGGCATTCGACCCCGAGCCCCACGGTGACCCGCGTCCCGGGCGTCGCCGTCCACGGCGTCCCGAGCACCGGGCGGTCCGCCCAGCCGGCGGCGATGTAGGGGGCCAGGGTGATCGCCGCGGGCAGCTCGGCGTAGGGACCGATGCCGATGGCGAGCCCCCGCACGGGCACCCGCCATTCGGCGTGGATCACGGCGGCGCGCCGACCGCCCCAGTCGCGGAACCCGTCGCCCAGCAGGGTGCCGCGGCCGCCGAGCACGAAGGCGCGGTGGGGCGGGACGTCGGCGCTCGCGACCCCACCCTGGGCCCGCACCAGGATGCGGGTCCCGCCCGCCGGTAACAACACGTGCCCGGCGGCCGACGCGCGGGCGTAGTCGGCGCCGCCGTCCAGCCTTCCGACTTCCACGGCGAGGTCGACGTAGAGATCGCGCCGCACGGCGAACCCGCCGCTCCGGCGGCGCACGCCCGCGCGCACGAAGCTGAGGGCGGTATCGCCCAGCGGCGGATTCAGCCGGAGGGTGCCGCTGGCGGGGGCGGCCCGCGCCGCGAGCGTCCGGATCCGCTCGCGCCCCACGTCCACGTGCCACTCCGCGCGCGGCGAGAGCGGCCGCGTGAGCTCCGCGCGCGCGCCCTCGGCCAGGTAGTAGTCGCCGTAATCGCGTCCCAGCTCCTGCGCCGCGATCGAGTTCACCAGCGGCGAGACCACGGGCACGTCGCCCACATCGCGCACCTCGCGGTACACGCTCAGCTCCACGCCGCTCGCGTCGCTCACCGTCAAGGCGCCCTTGAGCCGGTGGTCGGCGAACCCGTAGCTCGCCAGCACCCGCGCCTCGACGCCCTGCGCGCGGGCGCGCCACACGTACCCCGCGCCGAGGGCCAGGCCCTCCACGCGGTTGGCGCGCACGACGTCGCTCACCCGGCGCACCCCCAGGC
>JBOHSV010000213.1:0-2387 GCA_050921735.1 Gemmatimonadales bacterium
GCTTCACGCGCCCTCGCTGACGCGCGGCCGGGCCGTCTATGGCGAGCAGTGCGCGGCGTGTCACGGCGAGCTGGGCCGCGGGGACGGGCCCAAGGCTGCGGAGCTCGAGGGGCCGCCGCCCGCGAACCTCGCCGACGCCCATGTCATGGCCGGCACGCCGCCGCTGGACGTGTTCCGGCGCATCACCATCGGCGTGCCCGGCACCGCGATGCCCGAGTTCGAGGAATCGCTGTCGCCCGAGGAGCGGTGGGCGGTGACGGCGTACGTGATGACGCTGTCCGGCGGCTCCGGGCTGGTGCACGCGGGCTCCGGCACACCGCCCGGAGCGGTGTTCGCCGCCGTGCGCCGCCAGGTGGACTCGGCCATCGCCCACCGGTCCGAGCGGCTGGCGTTCGACGCGTACCTCACCTTCGAGCAGGTCGAGACGGAGGTGCGGGCCAAGAACGCGGGACTCGCGGGCGAGCTGGAGAGCGGGTTCGGGTGGCTGCGGGCCCGCGTGGCGCAGGCGGATCAGGCCGAGCTCGACGCCCTCCAGCAGCGCCTGCTGGCCGACCTGGAGCGCGCCGAGCGGGTCGTGGCCGACCGCGGGTCGGGCACGGGTCTCCTGGTGCAGTCGTTCGTGTTGATGCTGCGCGAGGGGTTCGAGGCGATCCTGATCATCGGCGCGCTCATGGCGTTTCTCGCGCGGGCCGGCGCGGCCGATCGGCGCCGCGACGTGGCGGTCGGCGCGTGGGCGGCGGTGGCGGCGAGCATCGCGACCTGGGGGCTCGTGGAGCTGCTGTTCCACATCACCCCCGCCCAGCGCGAGGCGCTCGAGGGGTTCACCATGCTCCTCGCGATGGCCGTTCTGTTCTACGTGAGCTACTGGCTGGTCTCCAAGATCGAGTCCACGCGCTGGACGGCGTTCGTGCGAGGCAAGGTCGAGGAGGCGGTGTCCACGGGTTCCGGGCTGACGCTGGGCGCGGTGGCGTTCCTCGCCGTCTACCGCGAGGGCTTCGAGACCCTCCTGTTCTACAAGGCGTTGCTCTCGTCGGCGGGCGGCGAGGGGGTGCCGATGGTGGCGGCCGGCATGGGCGCCGGGGCGGTGGCGCTCGTGGCCGTATACATCGCGGTGAACTACTTCGGTCTCCATCTGCCGCTCAAGCCGTTCTTCGCCGTCACGAGCGGCGAGCACTACTACATGGCGTTCGTGTTCGCAGGCAAGGGCGTCGCCGAGCTGCAGGCGGCCGGAATCGTCAGGCTCACACCGGTGGCGGGCGCGCCGCGGCTCGCGCCGCTCGGTGTCTTTCCGACGCTGGAGTCGCTGGTGCTGCAGGGGGTGCTGCTCGCGCTCGCGCTGGCGGCGGTCGCGTGGGTGGCCTGGAAGCCGTCAGCCGTCAGCCGTCAGCCATCAGCGCGCGCGGGGGACGCCAGCGCTGATGGCTGATGGCTGCCGGCTTCTTTGTCTCGCCAGCGCCGCAGGAGGTAGATCCCCACCAGGACGAGACCCAGACTGGTCGCCTGCGCGAGCGTGAAGGGGCCGAGCAACCGGTCGTCCTTGACGCGCAGGAACTCCACCAGGAACCGCTCCGCGCCGGCCAGCACCAGGTACCAGCCGAACAGCCAGCCGGTGCCGTGCGCGTGGCCGCGCCGGCTCCACAACCACACGAAGGCGATGACCATCAGCACCGTCTCGTAGATCTGCGTCGGGTGCACCGCCACCACCAGGTCGGGCGGGGTGCCGGGGGGGAAGCTCACCCCCGCCTGGGAAAGCGACGCGACCGTGGTGGGTGGCAGACCCTCGGGGAATTTGATCGCCCACGGGACCGAGCTGGGCACACCGTAGTCGTCCTGCACGAGGAAACAGCCGACGCGCCCGAGCGCGTGCCCCAGCATCAGCGGTGCGGCGCAGATCTCGACCGTGAGCCGGACCGGCACCTGCTTGAGCCAGCCGGTGGCGAGCACGCCCGCGACGCCGCCCAAAAATCCCCCGTACCACACGAACCCGCCGCGCGAGAACAAGCCTTCGCCCGTGAGCGCCACGTACCACAGTTTGGCGCCGACCAGGCCGCCGATCACCGCCCCCACGACGATGTCGGCCGCGTAGTCCTCGCGCAGTCCGCGCCGGCGCAGCTCCATCTGGATGGCCCACCCGGCCATGACGAAGGCGGCCATCATCATGAGGCCGAACCCGGTCACTTCCCGAATACAGAACACCCCGGGGATGCCGAGACAAAAGGGGATCTTGATGACGAAGGGGTAGACGGTCACAGGGGCAGGTCGGCGCGGGCATCGAGGGTCCAGTCGCTGCGCTCCCCCCGCTGCAGGTGGAACCAGCCGGCGCGCGCGATCATGGCGGCGTTGTCGGCGTTGAGCCGCGCGCCGGCCACCGCCACCCGTGCCCGCCC
>JBOHSV010000214.1:0-2529 GCA_050921735.1 Gemmatimonadales bacterium
GCTCCAGGTGCGCCGGTGCGCCGCCGCGGCCAGGGCCACCCGGTCCGAGGGTCGCCACGCCGCCCCGCCGCCGACCGAAACGGGCAAATCGTACGCGCCGCTGGTTCCGCTGCCGCGGTACTCCAGCCGGGTATCGGAGCGGACGTAGGCGGCGACCTGCAGCCCGCGCCCCAGGTCCAGCAGGACGCTGGCCGAGCCCCCGAGGCCCTCATAGCGCAGCTCGTCCACGTATGAGGCGGGCCGATAGGCGAGGGAGTCGTCGAACCGGCGAATCGCGGTGGCCCGTGTGGACCCCGTCAGCAGGTGCAGCGATCCCCCGATGACGAGCCGCCGCGTGAGCGGGAGCGCCGCGGCGACGCGCAGGTCGGTCACGCCTCCGTCGCTCGCGATCTCGTCGGTGTAGGGCTCGACCTCGCCGCGCAGGACGACGCTGTCGCGCGTTTCGATGCGGTAGCTGCGGCCGAGATACGCCGTGAAGCCCCCCGCGGCGCGCACCCGCCCGAACACCGGCCCGCCCACCGTGAGCGCCGGAAACCGCGTGCTGCGCAGCTCGGCGGTCTCGCCACCCAGCTCGACGGTGCGGTAGGACGTGGCGCCGCTGGCCGAGGCCGTGAGGCGCTGCAGCGCGACGACCGCGGCGTCCGCCATCGGGGACAGCGGGTCGAACAGGCCGAACGCGCCCGCGGTCGCGCGGGCCCGCACGCTCTCCCCGCGCTCGGGGGTGCCGAGCCCGGCGATACCGAACTGGGAGTCCTGGGCGGCGAGGCGCCCGGGCGAGCCGGCCGCCAGCAGGGCGGCGGCGAGCAGCAGCTCCGTTTTCATGGAACCCCGAACCGGAAGCGCGGCACGTAAGTCAGGTGGAGGGCCGGCCGAAAGGCGGTGTCGCTCGCCGGCCGGAAGCGGATTTCCACCAGCGACAAGCCTTCGAGGACGGCGGTCGCCGCCGTGGACTGCTGGAGCATGACGGCGGCGGGCACGGTGGTGTCGGCCGCCCAAAGGCGCAGCATCTGGGTCACGCCGATGCGCAGGGTGTCGGTGGACCCGATCCGGACCCACGACGTGCCGACGGCGCTGGAATCCCCAGCGAACAGAGGCGCGAGCGGCGACTTGGCGCCGAGGTCCGACAGCACGCGCCGCGCCGCGACCACGAACGAGTCGGCCGGCACGCCTTGCGGGGGCTGATCGGGCACGAGCACCAGCGTGGCGCGGACGATCTGGGCCGAGTCCCGGATGGCGGGCGGCAACGCGAATCGCAGCAGGCTGCGGGCCACGGGCATGCCGCCCACGGCGAGCGTCGAGTCGATGGGCGCGGGGGGCGGGTCGAAGACGAATGAGTCGAAGCCCGTGCCCGCGACCGCCGAGCGCGGCACGGTATCGAGCTGGAGCGAGTCCACCTGGAGGTACCAGGTCACCGACATGCCGGCGAGGCTCTCCCTCGAGCCGAGGACGGTGCTCGCGAGACTGTCGGCCGTTATCCGGACCCCCAGACCGAGCCGGCCCGAATCGGCCTCGACAAGCGGCACCTGGGCAGAGTCGAGCTTGAGGTTGAGGATGATCTGCTGCGACGTGGTGTCGACGCGGAGGTAGTCGCCCGTCACGGAGTCGCGCCGGACGTTGGCATCGAGGAGCGTGTCCTCCTGCTCGGGGAGCGCCAGCAGGCTGTCCAGGCTGATCGAACGGACCAGGGAATCGCTGAAGGACGGCGCGACATCGCCGTAGGTGGTGCTCGAGTCGATCGTCCTGGGCACGCGGTGCAGGTGGAGCTGCAGGTTCCGGAGCGGCTGCGTGTCCGGGCGCATGATGAGCTGGAGCCGCACCGAGTCGACGCCCACGATGGGATTCCGGGTCGTGTCCGGCGCGAACGTATACGTCGTCGCAATCGAGGTCGTGAGGACGAGGGCCCGGCTCTCGATCGACGGCAGGCTGGCCACCAGCAGCCGACCCGCCTCGTGCGGCCGGACGTATCCGCGGAACGCCGAATCGTCGATCACGACGTCCCGCAGGATGGTGTCGACGACGGCGATCTCGCCGCCGGGACAGAAGTCGGGACATTGGCCGGGCGCGGTGAGCCGTTCGGCGCACCCCGCGGCGACGGCGGCCGCGAGCGTGAGCCCCGTCGCCAGGGCGCGCCGCATCAGCCGAGCGACTCCCGGGTGAACGCGTCGGGCAGGAGCGCGCCGAGCGACCAGCGCCGCTCGGTCTCCGGCCCGGCGGCGATGACCTGGAGATCGAGCCCGAACTCCGCCAGCACCTGGCGGCACGCGCCGCACGGCGGGACCGGCGGCTCGACCTCGGTCGTGACCGCGAGCCGCCGGAAGGTCGCGGCGCCGGCCGCGACCGCTCCCCCCACGGCCACCCGCTCGGCGCAGATCGTGAGCCCGTATGACGCGTTCTCCACGTTGCACCCCGTGAACACCCGCCCGTCGGCGGCCTCGAGCGCCGCGCCGACGCGGAACCGGCTGTAGGGTGCGTGCGCCCGCGCCATGGCCTCGCGCGCCTGCCGCACCAGCGCGTCCGTCACGTCCACAC
>JBOHSV010000215.1:0-2790 GCA_050921735.1 Gemmatimonadales bacterium
CCGCCGCCACCCGCCTCGTCAAGACCAAGCGCCTGAACGCGCTGCTCACGCCGCCCAAAGACCTGCGCAAGGCGCTGGTGGCGCAGGCCGCGGCCGCCCACCCCTCGGGCGTGCTGTACGGCATGCCGGTGCCCGTGAAGGACAACATCTGCACGCTCGACTTCACCACCACGTGCGGCTCCACCATTCTCGAGGGCTGGCGCGCCCCGTACGAGGCCACGGCCGCGGCGCGCCTGCGCGCCGCCGGCGCGCTCCTCGCCGGCAAGACCAACTGCGACGAGTTCGCCATGGGCTCGTCCACCGAGCACTCGGCGTACGGCCCGACGCTCAATCCGCTCGACCGGCATCGCACGCCCGGCGGCTCGTCGGGCGGCTCCGCCGCCCTGGTGGCCGCGGGCGCCGTGCCCGCCGCCCTGGGCTCCGAAACCGGCGGCTCGGTGCGGCAGCCCGCGTCGTTCTGCGGCGTCGTCGGGATCAAGCCGACGTACGGCCGGGTGTCGCGCTACGGCCTCGTCGCGTTCGGCTCCTCGCTCGACCAGATCGGGGTGCTGGGCCGGAGCGTGCACGACGCGGCGCGGGTGCTGTCGGTGATCAGCGGGCGCGACCCGCGGGACTCGACCTGCGAGGACCGGGATCCGCTGCGCCTCCCGACCGTGCCCGAGGACCTGCAGGGATTCGTCATCGGGATCCCCAAGGAGTACTACCCCCCGGACCTCGATCCCGGCGTGCGCCGGGCCTGCGACCGCGCCATCCGCTTGATGAAAGAGCTCGGCGCGGCGGTGCGCGAGATCTCCCTGCCGCACACGCGCTACGCCGTCCCGACGTATTACATCGTGGCGCCGGCCGAGGCGTCGTCCAACCTGGCGCGCTACGACGGGGTCCGCTACGGGCCGCGGCTCGACGGCCGGGGCGGCGCGGGCGGGGCGGGGGACGGGCTGCGGGAGCTGTACCGCCGCACCCGCGGCGCGGGGTTCGGGCCCGAGGTGCGGCGGCGGATCCTGGTGGGCACGTACGTGCTGTCGGCGGGTTACTACGACGCGTACTACCGGCGCGCCCAACAGGTGCGCGCGCTCATCGCGCAGGACTTCCGCAACGCGTTCGACCGCGGCGTGGACCTGCTGTTCACGCCCACCACCCCCACGACCGCCTTCAAGCTGGGGGAAAAACTGGCGGATCCGGTCCAGATGTACCTGTCGGACATCTTCACGGTCACGGCGAACCTCGCCGGCCTGCCGGCCCTGTCCCTGCCCATCGGGCGGCTCAAAGGCCTGCCCGTCGGGGGGCAACTCATCGGGCAGGAGTTTCTCGAGGACGAGCTGATCGAGGCGGCGTACGCGCTGGAGCGGACCGTCCCCGCGACGGAGGAAGCCTGATGACGCGGTGGGAGACGGTCATCGGCCTGGAAACGCACGTGCAGCTGGCGACCGTCTCCAAGATGTTCTGCGGCTGCTCGGCCCAGTTCGGCGCGGCGCCGAACACCAACGTCTGTCCCGTGTGTCTCGGTCTCCCGGGCGCGCTCCCCGTCCCCAACGCTCACGCGCTGCGGCTCGCCGTGCGGGCGGCGCTGGCCCTGAACTGCACCGTCCACACGCGCAGCATCTTCGCCCGCAAGAACTACTTCTACCCGGATCTCCCCAAGGGCTATCAGATCTCGCAGTACGACCAGCCCCTCGCGTCGGACGGTGCGTTGGAGTTCCTCTCGGCGGAGCGCGGGCCCGTCAGGGTCACGATCGAGCGCCTCCACGTGGAAGAGGACGCCGGCAAGTCGCTGCACGACCGCTTCCCGAAGGCGACGGCGGTGGACCTCAACCGCGCGGGCGTGCCCCTGGTCGAGATCGTGACCGGGTCCGACCTGCGCTCGCCCCAGGAGGCGCGCGATTACCTGCGCGCGTTGAAGCAGCTGCTCGAGTACGTCGGGGTCTCGGACTGCGACATGGAGAAGGGCAGCCTGCGCGTCGACGCCAACGTGTCGGTGCGGCGGACCGGCGCCCGGGAGCTCGGCACCAAGACCGAGGTGAAGAACATCAACTCCTTCGCCTACGTCGAGAAGGCGCTGGGGCTGGAGCGGGACCGGCAGGTGGCCGTCCTCGAGGCGGGCGGGACCGTGGCGCAGCAGACCATGCTGTACGACTCGAAGGCGAGCGCCGTGCGGCCCCAGCGGGCCAAAGAGGAGAGTCACGACTACCGCTACTTTCCCGATCCGGACCTGCCGCCCCTGGCGCTCGGCGTCGAGTGGATCACGGAGCAGCAGATGCAGCTGCCGGAGCTGCCGGCGGCCAAGCGCCGCCGCGTCGTGACGCAGTACGCCCTGTCCGAGCAGGACGCCGCGGTCGTCACGGGACAGCGCGCGGTGGCGGACTACTACGAGGCCGTGGTGCGGGCTGGGGCGGAGCCGAAGGCGGCCGCCAACTGGGTCATGACGGAAGTCCTGGCGGACGCGAAGGCGCACGACGAGGCGCTGCGGGTGCCGGCCGGCACGCTGGCCCAGCTCGTCGCCCTGGTGAAGGGCGGCACGCTGTCGAATCAGGCCGCCAAGCGGGTGTTCGCGGAGCTGGCCGAGCGGGGCGGAGACCCGCGCACGGTCGCCGAGGCGCTGGGCGTCGTGCAGGTGGCCGACTCGGGCGTCGTAACGGTGTGGGTCGAGGAAGTGCTGGGCGCGCACCCGACCGAGGTCGGCCGCTACCGGAGCGGGGAGACGAAGCTGCTCCAGTTTTTCGTGGGGCAGGTGATGCGGATCTCGCGCGGGAAGGCGGACCCGAAACTGGCGCAGCGCGTGCTGGAGGGGCGCCT
>JBOHSV010000216.1:0-3216 GCA_050921735.1 Gemmatimonadales bacterium
CGGGCACGCTCGTGAAGAAGATCAAGGGCGGCGTCGTGGTCGACCTGATGGGAGTCGACGCCTTCCTCCCGGGGAGCCAGATCGCGTTGCGCCGGGTCCCCAATATCGACGAGCTGCTGGGACAGACCTTCGAGTTCAAAATCATCAAGCTCAACAAGCGCCGCCGCAACATCGTGGTCAGCCGCCGCGTGCTGCTCGAGGCGGAGCGCAAGAGCAAGCGCGACGTCCTCATGAAGGAGCTGCAGGTGGCCCAGGTGCGGAAAGGCGTGGTGAAGAACGTCACGGATTTCGGCGCCTTCATCGATCTCGGCGGCGTGGACGGCCTACTGCACATCACCGACATGAGCTACGGACGCGTGTCCCACCCGTCCGAGGCGGTCCAGCTCGGGCAGGAGCTCGAGGTCAAGGTGCTCGATATCGACTGGGACCGCGAGCGAATCTCGCTCGGCCTGAAACAGCTGCAGACCTACCCCTGGCAGGACGTGGCGGAGCGGTACCCGGTCGGGACCCGGGTGCAGGGCAAGGTGGTCTCGATCACGAACTACGGCGCGTTCGTGGAGCTGGAGCCCGGCATCGAGGGCCTGGTGCACATCTCGGAGATGAGCTGGACCCGCAACGTGCGGCACCCCTCGAAGATCGTCTCCATCGGCGAGACGATCGAAGCCGTCGTGCTGAAGGTGGACGAAACAGAGGAGAAGATCTCCCTCGGCATGAAGCAGACCGCGGAGGATCCGTGGATGGCCTTGCCCCAGAAGTACCCCGTGGGGACGCGCGTGCGCGGCAAGGTGCGGAACCTCACGTCGTTCGGCGCCTTTGTGGAGATCGAGCCCGGCATCGACGGCCTGATCCACATCTCGGACATGTCGTGGACCAAGCGCGTCCAGCACCCGTCCGAGGTCGTGAAGAAGGGCGACGAAGTCGAGGTGCTGATCCTCAACGTGGACGCGGAGAACAAGCGGATCTCGCTGGGACTGAAACAGGCGCAGGAAGATCCCTGGCTGCGCATCGGCGAGACGTACCCGGTGGGCACGGAGATGCGCGGCCGCGTCCTGCGCCTCATGGA
Source organism: Gemmatimonadales bacterium (assembly GCA_050921735.1). Lineage (GTDB taxonomy): Bacteria > Gemmatimonadota > Gemmatimonadetes > Gemmatimonadales > GWC2-71-9 > DATLXT01. The sequence goes on from JBOHSV010000216.1 coordinate 1,064, forward strand.
CAAGGGCGTCGTGGTGGACGTGGGCCAGGACATCGAGGGCTTCGTCCCGCTGTCGCAGCTCGGCATCCCCGACATCCACAATCCCGCCGACGCGGTGGCCGAGGGCCAGGCGCTGGAACTGAAGGTGCTGGAAGTGGATCCGATCCACCATCGGATCGTGCTCGCGGCCACGGGGTTCCCGAAGGATGACAGCGCACAGGAAGCCACGAAACAGGATATCCAAGGCTAGACGCACAGACGCACGGTCGTGAACAGTACCGGGTGGTCGGGAAGAGCCTGTCCTGGCCACCTTTTGCTGTTCCCCACTGTGCGTCTGCGCGTCTAGCCTTTGCCTCTCCTGTCAACCTGCCACGCTACACCCTAGATTCTGTCTCCATATGAGCATGCGCGACAAGCTCGAGCTCCTCCAGCGGAAGCGCGCCGAGGCCGAGCTCGGCGGCGGGCCCGAGCGCATCGCGGCGCAGCACGAGAAGGGCAAGATGACGGCGCGCGAGCGGCTCGACGTCCTGCTGGACGCGGGGACGTTCGTGGAGCTCGATCGCTTCGTCACCCACCGCGCCACCGATTTCGGCCTGGCGGACCAGAAGATCCTCGGCGACGGCGTCGTGACCGGCTACGGCCGGATCGACGGCCGGCTGGTGTGCGTGTTCAGCCAGGACTTCACCGTGTTCGGCGGCTCGCTGTCGGAGAGCCACGCCGAAAAGATCTGCAAGGTGCTCGACCTCGCCGTCCGCACCGGCGTGCCGGTCATCGGGCTCAACGACTCGGGGGGCGCGCGCATCCAGGAAGGCGTCGCCTCGCTCGGCGGCTACGCCGAGATCTTCCTCCGCAACACCCTGGCGTCCGGCGTGGTCCCCCAGATCAGCGCCATCCTCGGCCCCTGCGCCGGCGGCGCCGTGTACAGCCCCGCGATCACCGACTTCGTCTTCATGGTCCGGGGCATCTCCTACATGTTCGTCACCGGCCCGAATGTCGTGAAGACCGTGACGCACGAAGATGTCACCTTCGACCAGCTGGGCGGCGCCGACGTCCACGGCCAGACGTCGGGCGTCGCCCACTTCGTTCACGACTCGGAGCTCGAAGCCCTCACCGCCATCCGCACGTTGCTCGCCTACCTCCCGTCGAACAACCTGGACGATCCGCCCCTCGGCCCGTCCGACGATCCGCCCGACCGCCGCGACGAGGCGCTGCTGGACGTCGTGCCCGACGAGGCCACCAAACCCTACGACATGCACGACGTCATCCGGTGGGTGGTGGACGGCGGGGCGTTCCTCGAGGTGCACCGCGACTTCGCCCAAAACCTCATCACGGGGTTCGCGCGCCTCGGCGGCCGCTCCGTGGGCGTCGTGGCCAACCAGCCGGCGGTGCTCGCCGGCGTGCTCGACATCAGCGCCTCGCTCAAGGGCGCGCGGTTCATCCGGTTCTGCGACGCCTTCAACCTCCCGCTCGTCACCTTCGAGGACGTCCCCGGCTTCCTGCCGGGCGTGGCGCAGGAGCACGGCGGCATCATCAAGCACGGGGCCAAGCTGCTGTACGCCTACTGCGAGGCCACGGTCCCCAAGCTCACCGTCATCACGCGCAAGGCGTACGGCGGCGCGTACGACGTGATGAACTCCAAGCACATCCGGGGCGATTACAACCTGGCGTGGCCCACGGCCGAGATCGCCGTCATGGGGCCCAAGGGCGCCGTGGAAATCCTGCACAAAGGCGAGGCCACCGAGGAACAGATCGCCGCGTACCGGGAACAGTTCGCCCACCCGTACCAGGCCGCCGCCCGCGGCTACCTCGACGACATCATCGACCCGCGCAACACGCGGCCGCGACTCATCGACGCGCTGGCCGCCCTGGGCACCAAGCGCGACCGCAACCCGTCCAAGAAGCATGGCAACCTTCCTCTCTAGCGCCCTCGCGCTCGCCACGCTGCTCCAGGCCTCGTCGGACTCCGCGCGCGTGGATTCCGCGGCGCAGGTGCGCGCGCGCGTGGCCGCGGACTCGAGCGACGGCCGGGCCTGGCTCGACCTGGGGCGCGACCTGTTGCGCCGCTCGGCCGCCTACCATCGGCACGCCGACACGGCGGCCGACACCGTGTGGGCGCGCGCCGCCCTCGACTCGGCCGACGAGGCGCTCACCCGGGCCGCCGCCCTGCTCCCGGG
>JBOHSV010000217.1:0-4076 GCA_050921735.1 Gemmatimonadales bacterium
CCCCGGGCCCGCCGACACCAGGTTCAGCCGCACGGGGTTCGCCAGCGTCGGCAGGCGCGGGCGGAAGTAGCGCACGACCCGCTCCGCGACGGCCCCGAGGGCCACCGCTTCGAGCCGGGCGGGCCGCCCGATCCGCTCGAACCGCCGCGCCACGCGCTCCAGCCGCTCCGCGTCGGCCGCGAGGTGCGGCAGCAACTCGGCCCCCGGCGTCCCCGGCTTCTCGCGCAGATACTCCACCCAGCCCGTGAGGCTCATGAGGGGCGTGCCCAGCTGGTGCGCCGACTCGCGCGCCATGGCGATCCACACCCGGTCGCGCGCGGCGGCCAGGCGCCAGCGGAACGCCCACACCGCCACCCCCGCGAGACACAGGAACACGACGCCCTGAAACACCGCCAGCGCGCGGAACCGCCGGGCGCCGGGCGCCACGCCGTAGTGAATCGTCCCGACCCCGGGCTGGACCAACGGCGGGTTCGCCGCGTCCAGCCGCGCGATCCACGCGCGCACCGCGGCCGTGTCGGCCTCGGGCCCGAACGGGGCGTTATCGACCGCGGTGACGTGCCCGCGGGCGTCGGTGACGGCGAGCGGAATCCCCAGCGCCCGCACCTGCTGCGCCAGATCGAGCAACGCCTCGGCGGGCGCGTCGGGCCGCGGGTCGTTGAGCCCGGCGAACACGCGCCCCAACAACCGCGTGGTTTCCCGCGCGTCCTCCTGCAGGTGGCGCGAGATCACCCAGGCGTAGCCCGCCGACAGCCCGCCGAACGCCAGCGCCAATCCGACGAGGATCAGAGGGCCGGCGCGCGCCAGTCGCTCTTTACGCGCCACCGGCAGGGGGCGGCGTCAGGCGGTCCACGCCGACGTACGGGACCAGGGCCCGGGGCAGCGTCACCGACCCGTCGGCCTGCTGGCCGTGCTCCAGCAGGGCGGCGATGGTGCGCGGCAGGGCCACGCCCGAGGCGTTGAGCGTATGCACGAGCTCGGCCTTGTCGCCGGGGCGCGCGCGGAAGCGAATCGCCGCGCGCCGGGCCTGGAAGTCGGTGAACGTGCTGGCGCTGGAGACCTCGAGCCATTGGCCAACGCCGGGCGCCCACACCTCGAGATCGTACGTCTTGGCGCTCGCGAAGCCGAAGTCCCCCGCGGGGAGCAGCACCACGCGATAGGGCAGCTCGAGCCGCTGCAGCACCGCCTCGGCATGCGCGGTGAGCGTTTCGTGCTCGGCGGGCGAGTCGTCCGGACGGCAGAAGCGCACCAGCTCCACTTTGTCGAACTGGTGCACGCGCAGGAGGCCGCGCGTGTCCTTGCCGTGCGCCCCCGCTTCGCGGCGGAAGCACGGCGTGTAGGCGGTGTAGGCCAGGGGCAGGCGCGCCGCGTCGAGAATTTCGTTCCGATGCAGGTTGGTCACCGGCACCTCGGCCGTGGGCACGAGGAACAGGTCGTCGGGCGCCGTCCGGTAGGCGTCGTCCTCGAACTTCGGCACCTGGCCGGTCCCCTCCATGATCTCGCGCCGCACGACGAGCGGCGGCTCGACCTCGGTGTAGCCGTGCTCGGCCGTGTGCAGGTCGAGCATCAAGTTGACGAGCCCGCGCGCGAGCCGCGCGCCGGCGCCCAGGAACACGGGAAAGCCCGAGCCGGCGAGCTTGGCGCCGCGCGCCAGATCGAGCAGCCCCAGCCGCTCCCCGATCTCCCAGTGCGGCCGCAGCCCCTCGGCCTTCGGGCGCGGGCTCCCCCACTCGCGCACCACCCGCCCCTCACCTTCCCCGCCGTCGGGGACATCGGGCAGGGGCAGATTGGGCACCAGCAGCGCCCGAGCCGCGAGCTCCGTCTCGGCGTCGCGCACGCGCTGCTCCACGGCGTCGATCTCCTCGCCCAGCCGTTTGCGCTGCGCGACCACGTCGGCGGGCAGCCTGCCCTGTTGTTTGACGAGTTGGGCGTCCTGCCGGGCGGCGTCGTTCCGCTCGGTCTTGAGCTGGTCGAGCTGGGCCACCAGCGCCCGACGCTTGGCGTCCAGCGCCTCGATTTCGTCCAGCAGGCGCTTGAGCGAGGGGTCGCCCCGACGCGCGAGCGCCCCCCGCACCCGATCCGGCGCGCTGCGCAGGAGCTTGAGATCGATCACCGGGCGCGCACGGCTAGCGCCGCGGGACGCCGGGCTCAAGACTGCGGTAGCCGCAGTTGGAGTTGGCGAGAATCTCGAAGTCGAGCCGGCGCTCCGTCAGATCCACCGCCAGCACGCGCAGCTTCGCGTAGTACGACAGCGCGGGCAGCAACGGGTTACACTGCAGGGCGCGCGAGCGGATCACCGCCACCGTGTCGACGTCCACTGCCACGGGCACCGTGTCCTGATACACGCCGGCCGGCGGGGCCCGGATCGAATCGAACGGCACCCCGGTCAGGAGAATCCCCGAGCGGCGCCCGAGATCCACGGCGCCCGTGGGGAACAGCAGCGCCCGACCCGCCTCGTCCAGATCGAACGCGAAGTCGAACCCGTCGGTCCGGTCGGTGCGCACGGCCTGGGGGAAGCCGAGAATCGAGTACGCCGAGGGTAGCGAGAGCTCGGTGCCGGTGAAGGCCCACAGCGACACCGTGTCCACCACGTTCTCGATCCGCGCGGGCGGCAGCGCGAAGGGGTCGCCGCAGGCCGAGCCGAACGCCACGACGAGCGTGGCGCCGGCGAGGGCGGAGCGGAGCGGCGGAGCGCGCATCGGAGTGCCGGAGAAGATACAGGGCCCGGTCCAAGCGGGTCAACCTACAGTCACTGCTTGACTTCGCCCATCCCCGGACCTTAGCTTGGCCTTCCCCGTATGGCGACCATCCGTGATGTCGTGGAGGCGCTGAGCCGGCGGCCCGGCGTGGACGCCGTCGTCGTCGTCGGGCGCGACGGGTTGCCGATCGACTCGCGCGCGGCGAACGGAGTGGATGCCGAGAGCGTCGCCGCCCTGCTGCCCTCGGTGGTGAACAGCCTGGCCCAGCTCGGCGAAGCCGGTGCCCGCGGGACGTTCGGGGCCGGGGTGCTCGAATTCGGCGGAGGCACCGCGGTCGTCGCCGTCTTGCATGCCGACGCGCTGCTCGTGGTGCTCGTCCAGCCTCAGACCAACGTGGGGAGCCTGCTCTTCGATCTCCGCCGCCATCGCCCCGCGATCGCCGGCCTCCTCTAACCGCCCCTGATTCGGCCGGCCGATGGGCGCCCCGCCCCGACACCTCCTGGTGGTGGACGATGAGCCCCACATCGGCGTGCTGCTGCGGTTGCAGTTCGAGCAGCGGGGGTACCGCCTGAGTGTCGCCCGCACGCTCGCCGAGGCGCGCCAGGCGTTGGCTGCCGGCACCCCCGACGGTCTGCTGCTGGATCTCCACCTGCCCGACGGCTCGGGTCTGGACCTGCTGGGCGAGCTGCGGCGCAGTGCCCGGACGCGGGTCCTGCCCGTGCTGGTCCTGACGGCGGAAGGCGACGAGCGCGTGCTGCGCGCGACCGGCGCGCTGGGCGCGACGGTGCTCACCAAGCCGTTCAGCCCGACGAAGCTCACGGCGCGCGTGCGCGAGATGCTGGGAGAGCCGCCCGAGGGGGGAGAAGCACCGTGAGCCTGTGGGCGGCGATCCTCGCCGGCGGCTCGGGGACGCGGTTCTGGCCGTTGTCCTCGGCGGAGCGCCCCAAGCAGCTGCTTCCCCTGGCAGGCGACCGGCCGCTCCTGGTCCAGACGGTGGAGCGGCTGCGGGGACTGGTGCCTCCCGAGCGTACGCTGGTGCTCACGGGCGGCTCCCTGGTCGAGCGCGTGGCGCCGCTCGTGCCCCAGATCCCCCGGGAGAACGTGTGGGCCGAGCCGCGCGCGGCGTCCACCGCCCCCGCCCTGGTGTGGGCGGCCGACTGGATCGCGCGGCGCGACCCCGGAGGCCTGATGCTCTCGCTCCACGCCGACTGGGCGGTGGACGACGACCCCGCGTTCCGGGCGTCGGCGCAGCACGCCGCGGGCACGGCCGAGGAGCACGACGTGCTGGTGACGGTGGGCGTCAAGCCCACTCGGCGCGAAACGGGCTACGGGTACATCGTGCCGGGTCCGCCGCTCGGGCGCGCGCGCGCCGTGCACCGC
>JBOHSV010000218.1:0-4039 GCA_050921735.1 Gemmatimonadales bacterium
TCGGGCCGCTTGCGCCCCTCGTCCATATACGGGAACTGGTATCGGAGCGTCCCGACGCCGCGCGCGGCCAAGGCCTGCGCCATGGACTCGAGGAACGGGTGGCGCATCCCGGCCCCGGCGCCATGCGCGAGCACGTAGAGGGCGCGGGCGCCGGGCGGGAGGACGAGGAGCGGCGCGGTCACAACCGCTGCTGGAGTTTCTCGAGCGCGCCCACCAGATCCGGTCTATCCGAAAGCACCGGCAGCAGCGGATCGCGGCCGAGCTTCTTCATCCGCGCCGGCGCGTTCTTGATCGTGAACCTGCGGATGTCGAGCTTCGGCGTCACCTCGCGCCACTCGAGCGGCATCGACACCGGGGCGCCCGGCAGCGGCCGCACGGAGTAGGGCGCCACGATGAGCCGGCCGTGGCCGTTCTGCACGTAGTCGAGGTAGACCTTGCCCCCGCGCTTCTGCACCTGACGGGTGATGGTCGCGATGTCGGGCACTTCGTTCGCCACCAGCCGCGCCAGGAGGCCGCCCAGCTGGCGCGACTGCTGATAGGTGATCTGGCGGCCCAATGGGATGAGCACGTGCAGACCGGTCGACCCGCTGGTCTTGACGTAGGTCGGCAGGTCGATGTCGTCGCACAGCGCCTTCAAGGTCTTCGCCACGGTCACGACGTCGGTGAACGGCGCGGCCTTGGGATCGAGATCCAGGATGCACCAGTCGGGCGTCTCGAGCGCGTCCACCCGGCTGGACCAGATGTGCAGGACGAGGGCCGCCATGTTCGCGATGTACAGCAGGGCGGACGCATCGTCGCACACGAAGTAATCGAGCTCGCGCTGGGAGTCCTCACTCCAGATGGTGACGGTGCGGACGAACTCCTGAGCGTACGCCGGCGCGTCCTTCTGAAAGAACGACTTGCCATGAATCCCGTCGGGGTAGCGGGTCAACACGAGCGGGCGCTCGGCGAGGTGGGGCAGCATCCACGGCGCGATGGCGCGGTAGTACTCGATCAGGTCGCCCTTCGTGTAGCCTTCTTCGGGCCAGAAGAGTTTGTCGCGGTTCGTGAACTGAACCTCGGGAAACGTGATACGGGAAACGGGAAGCGAGGGCGCGAGCTCAGGCTCCTCGTTTCCCGTGTCCCGTTGCACGTTTCCCGGGCGGACGCATTCTTCCGGTTTCTTGTCGTCCCGAAACCGCACGAACACCGGCTGGCGCAGCAGCCCTTCGTCGGTCCACTCCTTGTACCGCACTTCCGCAACGAGGCGCGGCTCCACCCAGACGTGCCCTTGGTCCCTGGGGACGGGTCCCCCGCAGGGCGGGTCCGCGCGGCGCAGCGGCTCGAGCTCGGCGGCGACCTTCTTCAACTCGGCGGCCGTGAACCCGCTCCCCGCGCGCCCGGCATACACCAGGTGCCCGTCGTCGTACCACGCGAGATGCAGCGCGCCGAACCCGCCGCGCGAGCCCTTCGGTCGCGTGTACCCCACGACCACGAAATCGTCGGTCTTGTCGGCCCGGATCTTCAGCCAGTGCGACGAGCGGCCGCTGCGATACGGCGCGTCGGCCTTCTTCGCGACGATGCCCTCGAGGCCCAGCCGCACGGCATGTTCGTACAGCGCCTCGCCGTCCGTGGCGAAATGCTCCACGTAGCGGAGCGGTCCGACCTCGGGCACGATCTTCCGCAACAGTGCCTTGCGCTTTTCGAGCGGGAGCGCGCGCGCGTCGTATCCTTCGGCGGCGATGAGGTCGAACAGGTATTGCGTGGCCGGATTCTCGACGGCGGCCCGCCTGATCGCGAGGGGCCCCGAAACGCGCGCGCGGTTCTGGAGCCGCTGGAAGCTCGGCCGGCCGGCGGCGTCGAGCACGACGACTTCGCCGTCCATGATGAGGCCGTCGCAGGGCAGCGCCGCCACGGCCCGGGCCAGCTCGGGGAACGCGGCCGTGAGATCGTTGTTGTTACGGGAAATGATCCGGGCCGCGCCGCCGTCCTTGACGGCCCGGATCCGGTAGCCGTCGAGCTTGACCTCGAACACCCATCCCTTCCGGGAGAACGGCGCGTCCGCCGTCTCGGCGAGCATCGGCTCCGCCTGCTCCGGCTTCACCCGCCGCGCCGGAGCGCCCAGCCGCTCGAGCTCCGCCCGGAGGGCCGCCGCGCGGTCCTTCCCGTCGCGCAGCTCTTCGACGGTGAGGCCGGACAGCACGGACCCCTCGGGAAACGTGGCCCCGTTGGTCGAGACGTAGCCGTCGCGCTCCTTGATGAGCAGCCAGTCCTTCACGCCCTTCTTGATCTTCACGAGCGTCCAGCGGCCCCGCAGCTTGTAGCCCTGGAGCTCGAACAGCAGCTTGCCCTTCTTCAGCCCCTCGGCCGGATCCTCCAGCGGTACCCAGGTCCCGCGGTCCCACACGATGACGGCGCCCGCCCCGTAGTTACCTTCGGGGATCACGCCCTCGAACTCGCCGTACTCGATGGGATGGTCCTCGACGTGGACCGCCAGCCGCTTGTCGGCCGGGTCCCTCGACGGCCCCTTGGGGACCGCCCAGGACCGGAGCACGCCGTCCATCTCGAGCCGCAGGTCGTAATGCAGCCGCCGGGCGGCGTGTTTGTGCACGATGAAACGGCCGCCCGCCAGCGCCCTTTCGGGGGGGACGACGGCGGAGCCGGCCGGCTCCGGGGTCCGGTCGGCGGAACGCTTGGCGCGGTAGGCGCTGAGCGAGTCGGGCGGGGGCGCGGGCGGCTTTCTTGCGGGCACGTGGACCGAGCACGTATAATGCCTCTCCCATGAGCGCTCATGCAATCGGCTCCGCCACGATCTCGTTCGGCCTCGTCTCCGTGCCGGTGAAGCTGTTTTCCGCCGGTGAATCCTCGGCCGCCATTTCGTTCAACTGGCTGCACAAGAAAGACGGCTCCCGTCTCAAGCAGCAGTACATCTGCGCCAAGGACGGGGAGAAGATCGAGAAAGACGAGATGGTGAAGGGATACGAGTTCTCCAAGGGGCAGTACGTCATCTTCACGCCCGAGGAGCTGAAGGCGCTGGAGGAGCGCGCCACCGGCGCGATCGAGATCACCGAGTTCGTGGACGGCTCCCTGGTCGACCGGCTGTACACCGACCGGAACTACTACCTCGGTCCCGACAAGGGCGGCGAGCGGGCGTACCGCCTGCTGGGTGAAGCCCTGAAGAAGACGGGCCGGCTGGCGATCGGCCAGTTCGCGGCGCGCGGCAAACAGTACCTCATCGCCGTCCGTCCCCTGGGCAACGTGCTGGTCATGGAGCAGCTGCGGTACGCGAACGAGATTCGCCCCGCGACCGAAGTGCCGGTCCCCGACATCGAGGTGAAAAAGCCGGAGCTGGAGCTCGCCGTGCAGCTCATCGATCAGGCCGCGTCCGACGCGTTCCGTCCCGAAGCGTACGAAGACAACGTGCGCAAGCGCATCCTCGAGCAGATCCAGCGCAAGGTGGAGGGCCAGGAGATCACCGAGGAGCCGGAGGAGGCGCCCAAGGCACAGGTGATCGATCTCATGGAGGCGCTGAAGGCGAGCCTGGCGAAGGGCGGAAGCGGGGGCGGCAAGGACGCCGAGCGCAAGCCGGCGAAACGCGTGGAGCGCCGCCCGGCGGCCAAACGAAAGGTGGCTGGCCGGTAGCTTGACCGGATACACCGCTCGAGACGTCGCGAAGTTGCTGGGACTGACCGTCGCGCAGGTGCGAGCATTCGCCCGCGACGGTCTTTTCACACCCGCGCGCGCCTCGCGCGGCGCCTACCGCTTCTCGTTCCAGGACCTCGTCATCCTCCGCACCGCCAAGGGCCTCGCGGCCGCTAAGATCCCCACGCGCCGGATCCGCCGCGCCCTGCGGCAGCTGCGGCGCGCGCTGCCGCGCGGCCGCTCCCTGGCCGAGCTGCGCATCACGGCCGAGGGCGACCGGGTGGTGGTGCACGACGGCCAGAGCGCGTGGAATCCCGAGTCCGGCCAGCTGCAGCTCGACTTTCACGTGGCGGAGCTGGCGACGCGCGCCGCGCCGGTGGCCCGGCGGGCGGCGGAGGCGGCCCGGCGCGCGGAGCAG
>JBOHSV010000219.1:0-7948 GCA_050921735.1 Gemmatimonadales bacterium
GCGCCGACCAGCGCGGCCGTCCAGCGCTCGCGCGCCCGGCGCGGCGCGGTGGCGGCGACGAGCGCCGCGAACGGCAGGCCCAGCAGGGCCGGGGGCGCCCACACCACGAACGCCAGCGTGCCCAGCACCGGCCGCCACCACGCGCCCATGCTCAGCCCGCGTACCCCCGAATGTAGGGCAGCAGCGCGATCTGGCGCGCGCGCTTGATCGCTGTCGCGAGCTGGCGCTGATGCCGCGCGCACATGCCGGACAGCCGGCTCGGCAGGATCTTGCCGCGCTCGGTCAGGAACCGCCCCAGCGTGCGCTCGTCCTTGTAGTCGAGCACCCGCACGCCGGATTCGCACACCGGACAGGTCTTCGACGGCCGCTTCATGCCTCCTCCTCCTCGAGCTCCTCTTCTTCAGGGCTGGCCGCCGGCGCGGCCGCGACGGCCTGCGCGCCTTCCGACAGCACGATCAGGAACCGCAGCACGCCCTCGTCCAGCTTCACGATCCGCTCGTATTCGCGGAGCAGCTCGGGGGCCGTCTCGTACTGCGCCACCACGTAGTAGCCCGTTTCCTTCTTCTTGAGCGGGTAGGCGAGCGTGCGCTTGCCCCAGTGATTGACGGCGCCGATCGTGCCCTGCCCGTCCTTCGCCAGGAGGGCGTGGAACCGCTCCAGTTTTTCGTTGATGGCCGCCTCGTCCAGCGCGGAATCGAAGATGTAGACCGTCTCGTACCGACGAGTCATGTCACCTCCCTTTGGTCGTGAGCGACCCGGCGCTGGTGCCGCGCCGAGTAGGGGACTTGTGGAGCGGAAAATAGACCGGCTCGGGACGGGGCGGTAGAGGGCGGATGGGCGTTGACGCCTGGCGGTCGGGGCGGCATCGTTCGAGTGGGAGCCCGCTCCCGTGACCATTCCACGTCCGACGTGCCTGGGCATCGCGTGCCTCCTGGCCGCGCTGCCGGCGGTGGCGCAGTCCGCCCCGGACTCCGCGCGCCTCGTCGGGGTCGTGCGCTCGGCCGTCGATGGCGCGCCCCTCTCGGGCGTGATGGTCGCCCTGCCCGGGATCCGTCTGTTCCAGGTCACCGACACCAGCGGACGCTTCGACCTGCACGGCATTTCTCCCGGGCGGCACGCGGTGCGGGTCGCCTATCGCGATCTCATCGCCCGTGACGTCGAGCTAGACTTCGGCCCCGCCGAGGTGCTCCGCCTCACGTTCCTGCTCGAGGTCGGGGCGGTGACGCTCGAGCCGGTCGTCGTGCTGGGGGATGCGGCCGACACGCGGCTCGATCTCGCGGGATTCTACCAGCGGCGGCGGTTCGGGTTCGGGCGGTATTTCACCCGTCAGGACATCGAGCGCCGGCACCCGCTGGCGCTGAGCCACCTCCTGGACGGGACCGGGGTGTTCATGCGTTGCGTGCGGGGCCGGTGCCGCGCCGTGCAGCGCAGCGTGCGCGGTGTGTGCGAGGTGCCCATTTTCCTGGACGGTCTGCCCGTGTCGGACTACGACCTCGACTGGGTCGTGCCGCAGGACGTCGCCGCGCTGGAGCTGTACCGCCGGTCGAGCGAGACGCCGCGGCAGTACGCGCAGTGGGGCGGCGCGTGCGGGGCGCTGCTGGTGTGGACGCGGGTGCGGTGAGGCTCCTCACACGTTGAACCGGAACAACAGCACGTCCCCGTCTTTCACCACGTAGTCCCGCCCCTCGCTCCGCACCAGCCCCTGCTCGCGTGCCGCCTTGTAGGATCCGGCGCGCACGAACGTCTCCCACTCCACCGTCTCCGCCCGAATGAACCCGCGCTGGAAGTCCGAGTGGATCTCGCCCGCGGCCTCGTACGCGGTGGCGCCGCGCCGCACCGTCCACGCGCGCACCTCGTTCTCGCCCACCGTGAAGAACGTCTGGAGGCCCAGCAGGCGATACCCGGCGTGGATCAGCCGGTCGAGCCCGGGCTCGGCTACGCCCGCGGACGTGAGGTACTCGGCCCGCTCGCCCGGCTCGAGGTCCGCGAGCTCCGCCTCGAGCTTCGCCGAGAACGGCACGATCTCGGCTTCCTCGTGGTGGGCCTGGACGGCCGCGCGGAGCGCGTCGAGCCCCGACCCGCGGCCCGCGGCGAGGTCGGTCTCGTCCACGTTCGCGGCGTACAGGATGGGCTTTGCCGTGAGGAGCCCCAGGCGACGGAGGTAGCGGACGGTCTCGTCGTCCTCACCCGCCTCGCGCGCGCCGCGGCCTCGGTCGAGCTCGTCGGTGACGCGCTCGAGGATCGCGACCTCCGCCTGCGCTTCCTTGTCGCCCGCGCGCGCCGTCTTGCGCGCCTTGTCGAGCCGGCGCTCCACCACGGCCAGATCGGCCAGCGCCAGCTCGCTCGTGATCACGTCGTGGTCGCGCACGGGATCGGGCGGGCCCATGACGTGCACCACGTCGCGATCCGCGAAGCAGCGGATCACGTGGACGATGGCGTCCACCTCGCGGATGTGACTGAGGAACTGATTGCCGAGCCCCTCGCCCTGCGACGCGCCTTTGACGAGCCCGGCGATGTCCACGAACTCCACCGCCGCCGCCACGCGCCTCTTGGGGCGCACCACGGCGAACAGGCGGTCGAGCCGGGGATCGGGCACCTCGACCACGCCGACGTTGGGATCGACGGTGCAGAAGGGGTAGTTCTCCGCGGCGGCCGCTTTGGACGACGTCAGCGCGTTGAACAGGGTGGACTTGCCGACGTTGGGGAGGCCGACGATGCCGAGACGCAGCACCTACCGCACCAACCAGGGGGCCAGCACGAGACTCACCACCGACATCAGCTTGATGAGGATGTTCATCGACGGCCCGCTGGTGTCCTTGAACGGGTCGCCCACGGTGTCGCCCACGACGGCGGCCTTGTGCGGGTCCGAGCCCTTGCCGCCGAACGCGCCGCCCTCGATGTACTTCTTGGCGTTGTCCCAGGCGCCGCCGGCGTTGGCCATGAACAGCGCCAGCATCACGCCGGTGAGCGTGGCGCCCGCGAGCATGCCGCCCAGCGCGTACACGCCGAGCAGCTTGCCCACCGCCACCGGCGCGATCACGGCGGCGAGGCCGGGCACGATCATTTCGCGCAGGGCGGCGCGCGTCGAGATGTCCACGCACCGGGCCGAGTCGGGCTTGGCCCGCCCCTCCAGGAGCCCCGCGATCTCGCGGAACTGGCGGCGCACCTCCTGCACCATCCCCTCGGCCGCGCGCCCCACCGCGGTCATCGTCAGCGCCGCGATGAGGAACGGCATGCACCCGCCGATGAACAGTCCGATAACCACGATCGGATCGGCCAGATCGAGGCCGCCGTCGCGGATGCCGGTGGCGGTGGCGTAGGCGCTGAACAACGCCAGGGCGGTCAGCGCCGCCGAGCCGATGGCGAAGCCCTTGCCGATCGCGGCGGTCGTGTTGCCCAGCGCGTCGAGCCCGTCGGTGATGCGCCGGACCTCGGGCCCCAGCCGGCTCATCTCGCTGATGCCGCCCGCGTTGTCGGCGATCGGGCCGTAGGCGTCCACCGACATCGTGATGCCCACGGTGGCGAGCATGCCCACGGCCGCGATGCCGATGCCGTACAGGCCCGCGGTCTGGAAGGCGACGTAGATGGCGACGCAGATCATGAGCAGCGGCGCGACCGTGCTGTGCATGCCCACCGCCAGGCCGGCGATGATATTGGTCGCGGGCCCCGTCTGGGACGCCGCGGCGATCACCCGGATGGGCCGCGCGGCCGTGTAGTACTCGGTGATCAGCCCGATGACGATGCCGGACAGGGTGCCCGCGACCACGGCCCAGAAGGGGCCGAGCCGGGGCAGGGCGGTGCCGTCGGAGCGCGTGATCACGGGATCCACCAGGCGGGTGAGCCACCAGGCGGCTAGCAGGAACAGGCCAGCGGCGATGAACGTGGACCAGCGCAGGGCGCCCGCCGGGGAGCCGCGCTCGAGCACGCGAATGGCGGCGATGCCGACGACGCTCGCGCCCAGGCCGGCGACGGTGAACAACACGGGCAGGGCGACGGCGTCGACGCGGTTCCCCACCGTCGCGGCGGTGGCGCCGATGGCGATGGTCGCGATGACGGCGCCGACGTAGGACTCGAAGATGTCGGCGCCCATGCCCGCCACGTCGCCCACGTTGTCGCCGACGTTGTCGGCGATGGTGGCCGGATTGCGCGGGTCGTCCTCGGGGATCCCGGCCTCGACCTTGCCCACCAGATCGGCCCCCACGTCCGCCGCCTTGGTATAGATGCCGCCGCCGACCCGGGCGAACAGCGCGATGGACGACGCGCCCATGGCGAAGCCGGAGATGATCTCGCTGAACGCGCGCCAGCTCGCGTCGTCGGTGCCCACGTGGTAGAACAGCCGCATCACGAAGCCGATGCCCAGGAGTCCCAGGCTGGCCACCGCCAGGCCCATAACGGCCCCGCCGCCGAACGCCACGCGCAGCGCGCGCGCCTGCCCGCTCGTGCGGGCGGCCTCGGACGTGCGCACGTTGGCGCGGGTGGCGGCGTTCATGCCGAAGAAGCCGGCGCAGATCGAGCACAGCGCGCCGCCCACGTAGGCCACCGCCGTGTTGCGGCCGATGGCCCAGGCCAGCAGGGCGGCCACGATGGCGACGAACGGGAGCAGCACGGCATACTCGCGCCGCAGGAACGCCATCGCGCCGGTCCGGATCAGGCCGGCGAGGTCGCGCATGGCGTCGGTCCCCTCGGGCTGGCGGCTGACCGCGAGGTAGAGCAGGGCGGCGACGGCCAGTCCGAAGAGGCCGGCGCCCAGAGCGGCGAGCGGGAGTTCGGCGACGGTCATGGGTCCGGGAGGTTGGGGTTCAGCCGACGCCGTGGCGGACCCACCGGTCTACGGCGGCCACCAGTTCGGGCATCAGCGCGTCGATGGTCCGGTGCTGGTCGGGCGTGAAGGGGGCGAGCACGTACTCGGCCCAATCGGTCACGCCCTCGGGCAGCGGCCCGACCCCGATGCGGAGCCGGGCGTACTGCGGGGATCCCAGCGCGCCCTCGATGCTCTTGAGGCCGTTGTGCCCCCCGGCGGAGCCCTCGGCGCGCGGCCGGAACGTGCCGCAGGGAATCGCGAAGTCGTCCACCAGGACGAGCAGGTCCTTGGCCGGGTCGAAGTCCGGCTCGGCGCGGAGCGAGGCCAGCGCCGCGCCGCTGCGGTTCATGTAGGTCGTGGGCTTGAGCACCCGCACCGGCACGCCGTCCACCACGCCGGCGGTGGCCTTCGCCCGTTCCGCCCGCCGGAACGGGGGCAGCCGCCAGTGCGCGGCGACGGCGTCGGCCAGCCAGAACCCCGCGTTGTGGCGCGTCGCCGCGTACTCCGGACCCGGGTTGCCGAGACCGACGACGGCGCGCGGCAATCAGATCTCTTTTTTCTCTTTGCCGCCCCTGGGCTCGGCTTCGCCCTCGCCCGCGCCCGCGCCTTCCGCCGGCTCCTCGGCCTCGCGCTCCTTGCGGATGAGCTCGGGCTCGGCCAGCTCGACGGCCGCCTCGGGCGCGGGGGCCGCCACCTCCTCAGCCCGCGGCGGCACCACCGTGCAGATGGTGAGCTCGGCGTGCGTCAGGATCTTCGCCTGCGGAATCTGGAGGTCGCGGACGTGCAGCGAGTGGCCGATGGTGAGCGCGGTGACGTCGAGCTCGACCCGGTCCGGGATGTGCTCCGGCAGCACCTCGATCTCGATCTCGCGCGTCACCTGATCGAGCACCCCGCCGGCGTTGCGCACGCCGTCGGGCGAGCCGAGGAGGTGGACCGGGACCTTGAGGCGGACCTTTTCCTCCGCGTGGATCTCGTAGAAGTCCACGTGGATGATGTCGGGCCGGATCGGGTGGCGCTGGATCTCGCGGATCAGGGCGCGCAGCGGGCGGCCGTCCACCGTCAGATCGATGAGCGTGCTCTCGGGGTCCGTGCCCGCGAGCGCCTTTTCGAGCGCCGCCCCGTCCAGCACCAGCGGCTGGGTGGTCCGGCCGTGCCCGTAGATCACGGCGGGCACCTGCCGCGCGGCGCGGGCCTGCCGGGCCGCGCCCTTGCCGGTGACCGTGCGGCTCTGCGCCGCGAGGCTCACCACTTGTGCCATAGTCTCCTCAACTCAGTCGAACAGCGAGCTGACCGACTGGTTCGAATGTTCGTACCCGATGGCTTTCGCCATGAGCCCTGCGATGGACAGCACGGTGAGGTTCTCGAACACCCGCTCCTCGGGGATGTGGATCGAGTTGCTGACCGTCACTTCCTCGATGGGCGCCGCCCGCAGCCGTTCCACCGCGGGGCCGGACAGGAGCGCGTGGCTGGCGAACGCGAACACGCGCCGCGCCCCCAGGCCCTTGAGCGCCGCCGCCGCTTCGGTGATGGTCCCCGCCGTGTCGATCATGTCGTCGGGGATCAGGCAGTCCCGATCGTCGACCTCCCCCACCACGTTGACGACCTCCGCGATGTTCGCCGACGGCCGCCGCTTGTCGATGATCGCGAGCGATGCATCGAGCCGCTTGGCGAAGCCGCGGGCCATCTTGGCCGAGCCGACGTCGGGGGCGACGACCACCGGATCGTGCAGCGCCTTCTGGCGGTAGTGCTGCACGAACACCGGGGCGGCGTACAGATGGTCCACCGGGATGTCGAAGAACCCCTGGACCTGATGGGAATGGAAATCCATTCCCAGCACGCGATCCGCCCCGGCCCCGGTGACCAGATTCGCCATGAGCTTGGCGCTGATCGCCACGCGCGGCTGATCCTTGCGGTCCTGGCGCGCGTAGCCGAAATACGGGAGCACCGCCGTGATCCGCGCCGCGCTCGCCCGGCGGGCGGCGTCGATCAGGAGCAGCAGCTCGATCCAGTTCTCCGCCGGCGGGTTCGTGGGCTGGATGATGAACACATCGCGCCCGCGCACGTTCTCGTCGATCTTGACGAAGATCTCGCCGTCCGCGAACCGCCGCAGCGTCACGGCGCACAGCGGCTGCCCCAAATGCCGCGCCATTTCCTCGGCGAGCGGCCGGTTGGCCGTTCCGGCGAGGAGCAGCAGGTGGCCGCGATCGAGCGCGAGGTCCGCCATGGGAGCCCTGCAAACTAGCCGGTAACCGTCAGGTAGAGAAGGGGTTGGGGTGGTGGCCCGCCGCGTGCTGGCCGCCCCCCGGCGCAGCGTCTATGTTAGCCGCCGGGCGGCGACCAACCGGCCGCTCGGGAGGGGGGGACCACAGCCGTGGCCCAGTTACGAGAGCGCCTGGCGCGGGCGCTCGCCGGCCGCTACACCATCCAGCGGGAGCTCGGCCGGGGTGGGATGGCCGCCGTGTTCCTGGCGCGCGACGCGAAGCACGAGCGCGCCGTGGCGCTCAAAGTGCTCCGCCCGGAGCTGTCGGCCGCGCTGGGTCCCGAACGGTTCCTGCGCGAGATCAAGGTCGCCGCCCGCCTGGCGCACCCCCACATCCTCCCGCTGCACGACTCGGACGAGGCGGACGGCCTGCTCTACTACACCATGCCGTACGTCGAGGGCGAGTCCCTGCGCCGGCGGCTGGAGCGCGAGCGGCGCCTGCCGCTCGGGGACGCGCTGCAGATCGCGCGCGACGTGGCCGACGCGCTGGCGTACGCCCACGGTCAGGACGTCGTGCACCGCGACATCAAGCCCGAGAACATCCTGTTCGAGGCGGGGCACGCCGTGGTGGCGGATTTCGGCATCGCGCGCGCCATCAGCGCCGCCGGCGGCGACCGCATGACGGCCGCGGGGATCGCCGTCGGCACGCCGGACTACATGAGCCCCGAGCAGGCGAGCGGCCAGGAGCAGGTGGACGGGCGCAGCGACGTGTACAGCCTGGGGTGCGTGCTGTACGAGATGCTCACGGGGCGCGCGCCGTTCCTGGGCCGCTCCGCCAACGAGATCATGACGGGGCACGTGCAGGGACGCGTGGAGCCGGTGGACCGCGTGCGTCCCGACGTACCGCCTGCGGTCGCCCGCGCCCTGGACCGGGCGCTGGCGAAGAC
>JBOHSV010000220.1:0-4220 GCA_050921735.1 Gemmatimonadales bacterium
ACGTAGCCCCGCCCGTCGAGCGCCCGCAGCATACGCCGAAACGCGGGCCGCGCGAGCGGTTTGGCCACACGGTAGGGCCGGCGCCACAGCGTGTACAGGAGCCGCCGCACTTCGGCGGCCGGCACCGCGCGCCGCGGTCGGGTCAGCGGCTGGTAGTACAGGACGAGGGGCACCTCGGTCCCGCGGCCCGCCAGCGGCGGCTGATAGTAGGGGAAGTCGAGCGCGATGGCGCCTTCGCGCAGCACGAGGTGCCGGAGCCAGGGGTTGGTCGCCTTGACCTCCCCCACGAGGGCCTCGAGCGGGCGCCCGCGAATGCGCCGGGCGTCGCCCTCGAACGCCACGCGCAGGTGGCGGCGGAGCGCGGGCCCCACGCCGTGCGACCGCCAGCGCCGCTCCACCGCCACGTATCCGATCACGCCCACGTTCACGTTGCCCAGGTAGGCGCCGCTGGCCGCGCCCACGATCGTCCGGGCGTGCTCCGCCACCAGCAGATGCCAGTTCAGGTCGGTCCAGACGCGCGCGTTCCGCTCCCGCATGACGTCCACCCACTCCCGGCGCGGCAAGATCTCGGCGCGCGGGAACACGCGGCGCAGCAGCCGGTAGCCTCCCCCAAAGCCGGGATCGGCCTCGGACCGGACCTCGCGGATCCGGACGCGCGCCGCCGGGCGCGCGCTACGCACTGGCCACGGCCTGCTCCCGGGCCGCGGGGGGCAGCGGGAGCCGGAACAGCCGGCGCGCGTTCTCGTACATGATGGCGTGCCGCTGCTCCTCGGGCATCTTGAGCTGCCGCACGAAGTCCACGTAGGATTTCATGGAGCAGATCGGCCAATCGGAGCCGTAGAGGAAATGGTCCGGCTCGCCGGCGTAGAGAATCACCTCGCCGATCTGCTCCTCCATGTAGTCCTCGAACGCCTCAGTGAACTCGCCGAGCACGAGCCCCGAAAAGTCCGCGTACACGTTCTTGTTCTTGTAGACCACCTCCATGCAGTCCACCAGCCACGGATTCCCGAGGTGGCAGATCACGAACTTCACGTTGGGGTGGTCCACGGCGACCTCGTCCACTTCCAGCGGATGCGCGTACTTCAACTTGCCGCTGGGGCTGTAGGTGTCGCCCGAGTGGAACATGACGGGCACGTCGAACTCCTCGGCCAGGTCGTAGACGACCTGGAGGCGCCGGTCGTGAGGGAAGAACGGCTCGTAGCCCGGATAGAGCTTCAGGCCTTTGACCAGGCCGGCCTTCAAGAAGTCCGCCAGCTCGCGGAGATCGCGCTCCTTGTAGTGCACGAAGCTGATGCCCGCCACGACGCCGAGGTTGTCGCAGCGCTCGACGGCGCGCACCACCTCGGCGGTGCTCGGCCGGTTCGGGTTGACGAGGTAGCTCGTGAGCACCAGCGCGTACGTCACCCCCGCGTCGTCCATGGCGCGCTGCAACTTGGCCAGGCTGTCGTCGAGCGACGCGGTGACCTGCTCGTGGTAATTGTTGAGGTGAACGTGACAGTCAATGATCATGCGGGGATTATCGCCCGAACGCGTAGGAAACGCTACACCGCGGCCTCCGTGAGCCCGCGCTCGTAGGTCGCGAACAGGTCGGCGCGCGTCAACACGCCCAGCAGGCGCCGGTCGCGGCGGTTGTCCACGACGGGGAGCAGGGGCGCGTCGCGCGCCCCGAAGCGCCGCAGCGCGGTGAGCAGCGAGTCGTGCGGCACGAGCATCTCGGGCGCGTCGCGCATGACGTCGCCCGCGACGATCAGGCCGGCGAGGCTCGCCTCCCGGCTGAGCAGCTCGCGGACGTCGAGCGCCGTGACCACGCCGACCAGCCGCCCGTCGGCGTCCACCACCGGCAGGTCGGTCTGGCGCCCCTCGCGCAGGGCGGTGAGCATGGCGCCCAACGCCGCGTCCTCCCCGAGGACGCGCGGCCGGCGATCGTAACTGTCGGCGACGGAGAGCCGTGCGAGCAGCGCGGCGTCGGCGCCGTGCGAGAGATGGATGCCCCGCCGGGCGAGCCACTCCGTGTAGATCGATTCGGGATGCAGGCGCCGCGCGATGAGATACGCGAGGGCCGAGACGAGCATCAGGGGCAGGATCAGGCCGTAGTCGCCGGTCATCTCGAACACCATCATCATCGCCGTCAGCGGGGCGTGCGTGGCGCCGGCCACGAGGCCGGCCATGCCGACCAGCGCGAAGGCCTGCGGCTGGGCGCCGAACACGAGCCCGAACGCCCCCCCCACGGTGCCGCCGATGAACAATGCCGGCGTCAACACGCCGCCGGCCCGCGCCGCCGCGAGCGAGGCGGCGGTCGCCGCCAGCTTCGCGAACGCGAGCGCCAGCAGGAACCACGGCGCGCGGTCGACCACGATCCCGAGGTCGAGCGACTCGTGGCCGCGACCCCACAGATCCGCGCGGAACACGACGTCGAGCACGCCCACGACCACGATCGCCGCCGCCACCGCGACCCAGGGATGGCGCAGCCGCGCCACCCAGTCCTGCGTCTTGTAGACCCCACGGGTATACAGCACGGCCACCAGCCCGGTCACGAGCCCGAGCACGGCGTACAGCCCGATCTCCGCCGCCGTGCCGACGCCGTACTCGGTCGGAATGCCGATGACCGGGTCGTCGCCGAACGCCGCCCGCGCCACCACCGAGGCGAGCACGGCCGCCGCCACGACGGGCCCCAGGGCCGGCGCGCCGAAGGCGCCGAGAATCTTCTCCACCGCGAAGAGCACGCCGGCGATCGGCGCGTTGAACGCGGCCGCGATCCCCGCCGCGGCGCCTGCCCCGACCAGCGTCTTCAGGCGCTCGGGACTCGCCCGGAACCAGCGCCCGATGCGCGAGCCCGCCGCCGCGCCGGCGACCACGATCGGGCCCTCCGGTCCCACGGAGCCGCCCAGGCCGATCACCAGCGCCGACGCCGCCGTCTTGACCGCCACCGGCCAGGGCTGCACCCGGCCGGCACGCACGGCCACGGCGTGCATGACGTCGGGAATGTTCTCCGCGTCCGAATCCCGCGCGCCCCACCGTACCAGGGCGCGGCTCAGCGCGAGGCCGACGGCGACCAGCAGCGGCACCGTGAGCGTGAGGGGCGCGGTCGCGCGCACCGCGCCCTCCAACGCCACCCGCTGCACGAGGTCGATGGTCCGGTAGAACACGATCACCAGCAGGCCCGTCACCACCCCGATGGCGGCGGCGACGGCCAGGACCGTCGAGGGCTCCCG
The DNA here is from genome assembly GCA_050921735.1 of Gemmatimonadales bacterium. Taxonomy (GTDB): domain Bacteria; phylum Gemmatimonadota; class Gemmatimonadetes; order Gemmatimonadales; family GWC2-71-9; genus DATLXT01. The sequence goes on from JBOHSV010000220.1 coordinate 3,213, forward strand.
GTTCAGGAAGGTGACGAGACGAGTGAGCCGCTCGCGGACCCGCATCGCGCCGCGCTCGCCTCAGGCGGCGGCGACGAGGCGCCGGCCGCAGCCGGAGCAGAACGCCGCGTCGGTCTCGGGCCGCACCCCGTGCGTCGGGCACACCAGCCCGGTCTCCCGCCGCAAGGCGTCCAGCGCCGCGGCCGTGTACTGCGCCCGCAACGCGTCGTAATCGGTGTCGGAGAGCTTCCCCGTAGCCCGGTCGAACTCGATTTCGCGCAGGGCCCGGAGGGCCCGGGCGCGCGGCGACACGTCGTCCGCGTCGTCTGCGGGGTCGTGGCCCTCGTCCGCCGCCGCGCCCTCCCCCTCGGCCGACCAGGGGCGGAACACCGGACGCAGAACGAAATACACCGCCGCCGCGCTGAGCAGCACGCCGACGGCGAGCTCCAGCACCGCGCTCAGTCCGGGAAGCGCTCGAGCTCCTGGCGGAGCCGGTCGAGCTCTTGCGGGGAAGCGGTGGCGGTCGGGTCCGCGGGGCCGCGGGCGGCGGCAACGGCCGGCGCGCCCGCACGGGTCCAGCGACGCAGCACGATCAGGAGCACCGCGCCCGCCGCCAGAATGGCTAGCGACGGGACGAAGTATGCGGCCAGGTTGAAGCCGCGCTTGGGCGGTGCCATCAGGATCGCCACCCCGTGACGCCGCACGAAGTCGTCGACGATCTCGTCGGCGGTCCGGCCCGCCTCGTGCAGCGCGACCACCTCGCGGTGCATCGCGGGACTCACCTCACAGGTGAAGTCCGTGGTCCGGCAGGTGTACACGTCGAGGTTGCACCCGCACGTGCAGCGCAGCCGTTTCTCGATGGCCTGGATCTCCGCATCCGTCTCGCGCGCCGTCGTGGGCTGCACCGGTCGGCCGGCGCGGCTGGGGTCCCACAACCGACCCGCCGGCCCCCCCGCGAGCGTATCCTGATCCTGGGGCGGGGCCGGGAGCGGGGGCGGGGGCGGGGGCGGGGGCGGCCGCAGCCACGCC
>JBOHSV010000221.1:0-3908 GCA_050921735.1 Gemmatimonadales bacterium
GCCGCAGCTCGCGCAGCGCGGTCACCAACCCGTCGCGCCGCTCGGTGTAGCGGGCGAGGAATTCCGGGCAGTCCATGTCGGCTGGCTTAGTACCGTCCCGACACGCCGGGAGTTCCCTAGTCGATCAGCGGCCCGATCAGCTGAGCGAAGCTGTTTCGGGCCCGGTTCAGCCGGCTCTTCACCGTGCCCAGGTTGCACCCCGTGATCTCGGCGATCTCGTGGTAGCTCTTCCCCTCGAGCTCGCGCAGGATGAACACTTCCCGATGGTGCTCGGGTAAGTGCTGAACGCACTGCTCCACGGCGTCCTTCAGGTACCGTTTGCGGTAGAGGTCGTCCGGCCTGGCCGTGGTGTCCTCGAACTGCAGCGGGCGGTGATCCGCCTCCCAGTGCTTCTTGATGGTCTGGAACAGCACCAGCGGGTTGCGGCTCCGGTTCCGCAGCTCGTTCTTGGCGAGGTTCGACGCGATCGTGTAGATCCACGTCGAGAACTTCTTGGTCTGGTCGAACCGATGGAGGTGGCGGAATACCCGGATGAACACCTCCTGCACCAGGTCCTCGCCACGCTCGCGGTCCCCGATGGTCCGGTTGATGAAGTTGAGCAGTCGCGTCTGGTAGCGGTCCACCAGGGTGCCGAACGCCTGGGGATCGCCGGCCAGGTGACGCAGCACCACGCGGCCGTCGTCGAGCTCGTGCAGCTGCTCGCGCTCACGCGCGCGCAGCGACTCGACCACCTGTCCCTTACCCTTGAGAAGTGTCGGCATGAAGGCTCCGTGTCTCAGACGGAAACGTCAGGACCGATGGACGCCACCCCTTTCTGGTATAGCAGGAACCGTACCGCTCGCATGAGCAGACCCAACTGCTGTTTTTACAACGGCTTGTTCCGCCCGCCCGATCGAATTCCTGTCCTCTCGTCCTCCCGGGCGGACACGGCCAAGCTACAGCCCGAACACGAATCCCGCCATATAGAGGATGGCTGCCACCGTCTTGGCGTCGCAGACCTCACCCGTCTTGATGCCGGCGAGCACGTCCCCCAGCGGCCGCGGGACGACCTCGATGAATTCGTCGCGTTCCCGCGCGTGCGCCCCCGCTTTGAGGTTCGCGGCCCAGAACAGGTGGATGCGCTCGTCGGTGAAGCCCGGCGTGGTCCAGACGGTGGTGAGACGTTCGAGGCGACCGGCCGTCACCCCGACTTCTTCGAGCAGCTCGCGCCGCGCGCCGGCCGCCGGATCTTCCCCCGGCGCGAGCCGGCCTGCGGGGATCTCCCACAGCGTCCCGCCGGTCGCGTAGCGGTACTGGCGAATCAACAGCAGCGTCGGGTCGCGGCCGTCCGGATCGGACGCCACCGGCACGACGGCGGCGGCGCCCGGGTGGCGGATCACCTCGAGCTCGCCGGTCGAGCCGTCCGGGTAGCGGACGGTTTCCAGGTCGAGGTCGAAGACCCGGCCGCTGTAGATGCGCCGGCTGCCGAGCTGCATCGCGGAGTCCTTTCTAGTGCTGGAACAGCCACGCCGCCGGAACCTTGAATCCCTCCGCCAGCGTGTAGGTGAGGTTGCGACGGGCGCTCGCATGGATCGGCGAGCCGGGGGCGGCGGAGGTGAGGGGCACGAGCCCGAGCCGCGGGGCGACGATGCGCAGCCGGAGCATGTGGAACCCGTCGCTCACGAACAGGACGCGGCGGCTGGTGCGGCCGCGGAACCACTGGGCCACGGCCCGCAGGGACCGGTAGGTGCTGGTGGCCGGGGGGAGGGCGGTCACCGCCTCGGCGGGCAGGTTGCGCGCGCGCAGGTAGCGTTCGCCCACCTCGGCCTCGCTCAACGTGTCTCCCCGCCCGACGCCGCCGGTCACCAGCACGACCGGCGCGTAGCCGCGCGCGTACAGCGCCGCCGCGTGGTCGAGGCGCGCGCGGAACACGGGGGACGGCCGCCCGTTGTACTGGGCCGCGCCCAGCACCGCGATCGCGTCCGCCGACGCGACCTGGTCGCGGTTCGCGTTGACGGCGACCGCGACCACCACGGCGGCCCAGCCGAGTCCCAGCAACAGGATGAGCGCCAGTGCGGCGATGGCCGCGCGGCGACACGTCCAGAACGCCATGCCCCCAATATAGGGAGCTTCGAGCTAGCGCCGGGTCAGGAGCTCCTCGAGCAGGGCGAGCGCGCGGGGGTCTTCCGACTGGCCGAGCCAGAAGAGCGCCTTGCGGCGGATCTCGGGATCGCGGTGCGTGCGCACGATGCGGATCAGCGCGGGCACGCCTTCGTCGCGCGGACGCTGCGACAGCGCGAAGACCGCCGCTTCGCGCACCTCGCCGTCCACGGCCTCGGCGCCGACCAGCTCGTCCAGGCCCCGGGTCGCCGCGTCCTCGGCCGCCTGGCCGAGCCAGAAGACCGCCGCCCGGCGGACGCGGCGCGGCCGTTGCTCCTCGCGCGCCAGCCGCAGGAGGTCGGGCCAGACGGTCACGCTGTCGGCGAGCGTGGCCGCGAAGATCGCCTGCTCGTGGGGCAGCGACAGGAGATAGCGGGCGGCCTCCGCAGCCGCGACGGTTGCGAGATCGGTCACCGCGGCGCCCGGGCGCCACGCGCCGCCGACGTACGCGCGGACGCGAGTCACCGCCCCACCCTGCTTGGTCAAGGCGACCCGCACGGGACCGGAGTCGCAGGGCCAGCCCCAGGCGTCATGCCCGCGAACGCGAGTGGTGATGTTGCGACCGTCGCCGTATACCCCCGGCCGGGCCGCGTAGCTCAGGCGGATCTCGCCGTCCGGCGCCCGGGCGACGCGCTGCTCCAGCGCCTGCCCCTGGACGGTGCCTGCGAGCAGGAGGACACTCGCGACCCCCAGCAGACTCCGCATTCCGCAATCCGCATTCGCCATTGGTCAGGGCTCGCTCTGGTTGATGATCTGGAGCAGCAGCTCGGCCACGCGCGGGTCGCGCGACTGGCCCAGCCAGAAGAGGGCCTTCTTGCGCAGCTCGCGGTCCGGGTCGCCCTTGGCGATGTCGAGCAGCTTGTCCACGGCCTCGGGCTCGCGCCGCTGGGAGTACACGAACACCAGCTGCTCGCGCATCTCCCGGTCGTCGGTGCGGTCGTACAACCGGACCAGGTCCGCGATCGGGAGCTGCGGGCTCTGGCCCGCCCAGAACAGCGCCTTCTTCCGGATCTCGACGGTCTGGCCGCGGTCGAGCGCCACGTCGAGCAACCAGCGGGCGTGGTCGTCGCCCCGCATCTGCGAGATCGAAAACAGCACCTTCTCCTTGAGCTCGTCGGTCTCGAGCCGGGGGAACAGGGCTTTGAGGAAGGCCGCGTTCTCGGACGAGGAGTGCTGGCTGAGCCAGAAGATCGCCTGCTCGCGGATGCGCGGGGCGACGTCACGCCGCTCGGCGTACCCGCGCAACGCCTGCGCCGCGCGGGGGCTCCGGTGCTGGGACAGGGCGAACACCGCCTTCTCCTGGAGCTCGGGGTCGGTGGAGTTGCGCAGGATCGAATCGAGCGCCACCACGGCCTTCTCCGTGCCCACCTGCGACAGCCAGAACACGGCCTGCCGGCGCACCTCCGGATCCGGGTCGCTCCGGGCGGCGCCCAGCAGAATGTCCTCCGTCTCGGCCGTCCGCTTCTGGGACACGAGAAAGATCGCCTTGCGCCGCAGACAGGCGGACGCCTCGTCGCGCTTCTCGAGCACGCTCTTCAGGATGGGGCCCGCGCGCTCGGCGTCCATCTGGAGCATGGCGTTGAGTGCGGCGACGCGAATGTCGTCATCGTCGTCGCACCCGGAGCGGCCGGGCCGGGGCGGGCGCGGGGGCGACACGAGCAGGTTCAGGTGATCGCCGCCCTCAGGTGGCCACCTCGAGCGAGGTCGTGACCGGAACCGAGCTCACGAGAATGTCCTTCACGGGCGATGTGTCCTGTACGTAACGACAC
>JBOHSV010000222.1:0-2286 GCA_050921735.1 Gemmatimonadales bacterium
CGATGAGCGAGCGCGGCGCCCCGGGCGCCACGAGCGGGGGCGGCGCCTGGCGCACCTGCTGGAACAGCACCGCGGGCACCGAGGGAGCCGTGAACGGCAGGCGCGCCGACAGCCCGAAGTACGCCACCACACCGAGCGAGTAGAGATCGCTGCGGCCGTCCACCGCCTCGCCGGACGCTTGCTCGGGGCTCACGTACTCGGGGGTCCCCACCAGCTCGCCCTCCCCGGAGATGCCCGCCGTCTGGACCAGCCGTGCGATGCCAAAATCCGCTACCAGCGCGCGGCCCGTGCGCGTCTCGAGCAGGATGTTGTCGGGCTTCACGTCGCGGTGGATCACGCCCTGGGCGTGGGCGTAGGCGAGGGCCCAGGCCACCTCGCGCAGGATGCGGGCCGCCTCGGTCGGCTTGAGCGGCCCCTCGCGCCGTACGCGCGCGCCGAGCGTCTCGCCGTCGACGCACGCCATCACGAAGAAGACGAAATCGCCCGTCCCCTCGACGGCGTGAATCGGGATGATGTTCGGGTGCGACAGCTTCGCCGCCGTCCGCGCCTCGCGCAGAAACCGCTCGCGCAGCGCGGGGTCGCGCGCGCGGTCGGGCGGCAGGAGCTTCACGGCCACGACGCGCTCGAGCTTGAGATCGCGCGCCAGGTAGACGATCCCCATCCCGCCCCGCCCCAGCTCCCGCTCGAGCGCGTAGCGGCCCGCGAGGGCGGTCTGGAAGTCGAGAAAGAGACGGTCCGTCAGTCCGCCGGTGTCTCCACGGGCTCCGGCGCGCCGCCGATCACCCAGACCTTCAGCCGCTCGGCGGCGGCGTGGATCACGAGGTACGCGCAGGGAATGACGATCAGGGTCAGCAGCATCGAGACGCTGAGCCCGCCCACCACGGACAACGCCAGCGGCCGCATCAGCTCGGTCCCCTCACCGATCCCGATGGCGAGCGGCAGCATGCCGAGGACGGTCGTCGTGGTGGTCATCACGATCGGGCGCAGGCGGGTGGCGCCCGCCTCCACCACGGCCTGCTCCGGATCGACGCCCCGGGCGCGGGCCTGCTCCACGTACTCCACCAGCAGGATCGCGTTGTTCACCACGATCCCGGCGAGCAGGATGACGCCGAGCAGCGCCGGCGCGCTCAGCGGCGTTTGCGTCACCCACAGCAGGGCGACGACCCCGACGAGGGCGAGCGGGACCGACACGAGGATCACGAGGGGATTCGTCACGCTCTCGTATTGCACCGCCATGACGACCCACACGAGGAACACCGCGAGCAGCATGACGATCAGGAGGTTGCGCTGGTTCTCGCGGATCGCCTCCTCCTCGCCGCCGAACACCAGGCCGTAGCCGTCGGGGATCCGCAGGTCCGCCAGGCGGGCGCGGATCTCGCGGTTCACCGCGCCCACCGACGCGACGGCGTCGTTCACGTCGCCGGTGATGCGGTACTGGCGGTTCTGGTTGGTGCGCTCGATGGTGGACGGGCCGAGCTTGAGCTGGACCGTCGCCACATCGCGCAGGTAGATGGGCCGGTCGCGCCCGGCGAACAGCGCGATGGACCCCAGATCCTCCGCGCTCTGGAAGCGCTCGCGGGGCAGGCGGACGCGGATTTCGTACTCCTGGTTCCCATCCGTGAAGCGTGTGGGAATGGCGCCGTCCAGCGCGACGCGCACCGCCTGCCCGACCTCCGCCACGTTCAGGCTCAGGTCGGCCGCCCGCTGGCGGTCCAGCGCGACCACCAGCTGGGGACTGGCCTCCTCGGCGGACGGCTCCACCGATTCGAGACCGCGGATCCCCTGAACGCGACGCAGGATCTCGAGACCGATCCGCTCAAGCTCGGCGAGATCGTCGCCCTGCACGTTGATCGACACATCCGAGCCGGAGACGTTGGTGCGCAGTCCGCGAATCCGGGGCGGTCGCACGAAGATGCGGGCGCCCGGGATCTGCAGCGAGTCGACGCGGCGCTGGAGAATCTCCACCCAGCGCCCGGCCGGCATGGCGGGCCGCGACGGCGCGGGCGTCAGGTTCACGTCGATCGATCCACGCCCGCTCCGCTCGGCGGTCCCGCTCCCGAACAGAAACCCGCCCGCGGTGGTGAACACGTGCTGCACGTGGGGCATCTCCGCCACCAGCTGCTCGATCCGCCCGGTGGTCTCGTTGGTCCGGGCGGGGGCGGTGCCGGGGGGAAGGGAGATGCGGATGCTCACGTTGCCGTCGTCCACCGACGGGAGGAACTCCGTCCCCATGCCGCGGACGAGCAGCAGGGCGAGGCCCAGGGTGCCGAACGCGCCGGCCAGCAC
>JBOHSV010000223.1:0-3398 GCA_050921735.1 Gemmatimonadales bacterium
GATCGGTGGCGAGCGCTTCCCCTTCCCGCTCGCGCATGCCCACGACCTCGCGCGCCGCCGCCTCCACCACCGGCCGCACCTCGCTCCAGGCGGGCGCGGCCTCCACACCATTACCCGTGCCGAGGACGTCCGGCTGGCGGGCGACGAAATCGAGGGCTGGCTCGCCCTTGAGCCGGAGGCGCTTCTTGAGCTCGCGCAGCGCCGCCACCACGGCCCGGGCGCGCTCCAGGTTCACCGTGAGCGTCGCCCGCGTGGGGGGGGCGTCGACCCAGCGCGCGCTCACCGTGACGTGCCCGCGTCCCAACAGATCGCGCAGCCGCTCCCGCACCTCCCCTTCGAGCGGGGCGAGATCGGCGGCGAGCTTCACTTGTGGACTGAAGAATCGGTGGTTGACGGCGCGAATCTCGACGCGCAACCGCCCGCCTGCGACCGGCCCCTCGGCCGAGCCGAACCCCGTCATACTCCGCGGCACAGATTTTAAGCTTAGCCGGGAAAAGGACTTAGGTCAATCGGTCAGTTCCGGAACTGCCACCGCACGCCGAAGTATTGCAGCCCCAGCGGGTAGTCCAGCTGCGGCACGTACCCGGTTCTCATCCCGTAGGCGTTCCGCATCACCCACAGCGCCGTGACGTCGCCGATCTGCATCTGGAGATTGAGATCGAGGAACGTGGCGCCTCGGAGCTCGTTCCGGACCGCTTCGTCGAACCCGCCCAGGCCGCGGGACCATGACTCCGCCGCGACTTCCGCCCGCAGGGCGAAGATGCCGCTGCGGAAGACGCGCAGAAACCGGGAGAAGAAGGTCAGCGAGAGGCGCCCCTGGTGGGGCGGCTCGAAGTCCGCGCCGCCCCCCAGCGCGTCGGCGTACCACCCGCTCACCGACAGCCACGGGACCGGGCGCAGGGCACCCGCGACGCGCACGTAATCGGTCGCGGGCGCCAGCCCCAGGGAATCGACGGGCTTGAGCCCGGCGGGTCCACCGGCGGGCGCGAAGGCGTCGCGCCGACCCCCGCCGAGCTCGAGCCACAGCCACGGCCGCTCCCACCGCAACGCCCACGAGAGATCGAGCGTGTTCTGCGGCGGCTCGCCCACCAGCAACGGCGCCGGCACGTCGTCGCTCCAGACCGCCTGGCCGCTGAGCGACGCGCCCAGCGGCAGCTCCAGCCCCGCCGACCCGACCAGGCGGTGCCCGATGCGGTCCCCGACGTACCGCGTGCGACGCGCTTCACCGGCCACGATCACCCGCCGCAGCGGCATCCACGACGCCCGGGCCTCGAGCTCGAGCGGCCGGCGCCGGTCCCCCAGCCGGGTGGACAGCGCCGCGTGCGCGCGGGCCCAGGTGCGCGAGGCGTCGAGCAGAATCTGGCCCGTGGAGAGCGGCGGGACGGCGCTGTCGCGCTCGACCGTGGTGCTCGCGAGCGTGAGCTGGAACCGGGGACCTGGGCGCTCGCCTGAGGGGGCCACGAAGAACCGGAGCATGCCGTCGCGGCGCTTGAAGTGCCACTTATCCACGCGCGTCATTTCCGGTTCCCGCTCCCAGCGGGAGGTCAGCTGATGGTAGGACGCGCCGAAGCGCGGATTCGGCACGTACTCGACGCCCACCCAGATGTCGCTGCCGCTGAAGGCCGACGATGACGAATTGAGCGCGCCCTGGAGGCTGTTCCAATCCGCCACCAGTGCCACGCCGGCCCCCGACCGCCAGCGGCGGGCGAATGACCCGGTGTTGCGGGTGATCTCGCGGGACCCGGTGACGACCCGAACGGATGACGTCGCGTGGGTCGACGCCTGCCGCCGGGACACGAGGTACACCCGGAGGACGCCCGGGAGCGGCAGCACCTCGACCCGGGCGAGCGGGGCGAGGGGAATTCTCGCTGGGTCGAGAAACACGGAGTCCCGTCCCAGCGCCAGGTAGGGAACGCCGTCCCAGAATACTTCCAGTCCCGCGGCGCCGCGGCCGGCGTACAGGGCGTACTCCGCCTGGCCGTAGAACCCGCCGCGCGCCACGTACGCGCCCGGGATGCGGGCCAGCAGGTCGGCCAGGGTGTAGATGTCCGAGAAGCGAAGTGAGTCCGCGTCGAAGACCCGGCGGGCCGCCGGGGGGAGGGGGCCACCCGGGACGTCGGGCGCGAAGACCGGAAGCCAGGCGGGGGCGGAGTCCTGCGCGATCGTGTCGCGGGCCGCGGTGTCTTGCACCGCGGTGTCGACTTGGGCGGCGGCGAGGCCCGGCGCGAGCCAGAGGATCGCGCAAACGGCGAGCCGCGGCCTCGTCAGACGGTCAGCCCCCCGCGCGCTGCAGCAGGAACTCGGTGAAGAGCCGCACGCCGACGGCCGTCGGGCCCTTGGCGGGGCCGTCTCCCTCCATGTAGGCCGTGCCCGCGATATCGAGATGCACCCAGGGATACCCGTCGACGAACTCGCGCAGGAACCAGCCGCCCGCGATGGTCCCCGCGCCGCGGCCGCCGGAGTTCTTAACGTCCGCGATGTCCGACTTCACGAGGTCGCGGTATTCCTCCCACAGCGGGAGCGGCCAGCAGCGCTCGCCGGCGCGCTCGCCCGCTTCGCGGGTTTCGGCCAGCAGCGCCTCGTCGTTGCCCATGATGCCGATCGCCTGGTTGCCCAGGGCCACCACCACCGCGCCCGTCAAGGTCGCGGCGTCGAGCACGGCGGCCGGCTTGAAGCGGCGCACGTACGACAGCGCGTCGCACAGAATCAGCCGGCCCTCGGCGTCGGTATTGACGATCTCGATGGTTTTGCCCAGGTGGCTCTTCACCACGTCGCCCGGCTTCACCGCGGTGCCGGACGGCAGGTTCTCGGTACTCGGGATCAGCCCCACCGCATTGATCTTGGGTTTCAGCCGGCCCAGGACTTCGAACGTGCCCAGCACGGCCGCGGCCCCGGACATGTCGTACTTCATGTCCTCCATGTTTTGGGCCGGTTTGATCGAGATACCGCCGGAATCGAACGTCACGCCCTTGCCGACCAGAGCGACAGGCGCGGCGCTCCCGGCGCCTCGATACTCGAGCACGATGAAGCGGGGCTCCTGCACGCTGCCCTGCGCTACCGCGAGCAGCGCGCCCATCCCCTCTTGCTCGAGCGCCGGGCGGTCGAGCACGGTGACCGCGAAGCCGTGCGCCTCGGCGAGCTGCGTGGCCTGCCGGGCGAGGTAGCTCGGCGTGCACACGTTCCCCGGCTGCATCTGGAGCGTGCGAGCCAGGCGGTGCCCGGCGGCCACCGCGTCCCCCACGCGGTGGCCCGTCGCGGCGTCTTTGGCGGCCCCCGGCTCCACCACGACCTCCACGGCCTCCACCGGCGGCTTGGGGTCCTCCGGGGGGCGCTTGAGCTCCGTGAAGGTCCACGCGCCGTGCGCGGCGCCCTCGATCGCCACCTGGGCCAGGTCGCGC
>JBOHSV010000224.1:0-8853 GCA_050921735.1 Gemmatimonadales bacterium
CGACGGCGCTGCGCGCGTCCGTCGAGGCGGACGGGGGCACGGTGCTCGCGGCCTACCGCGACCCCCTCGGCGGCCACTGGCAGCTCCTCGCCGCGCTGCCGCTGGAGCGCGTGGAGCCCACGCCCTACCAGCGCGACCTCTCGGCAACGCACGTCGAGCGGCTGGCCCAGGCGATGGACAAGCTCGCGCGGTTTCTGGACCCTGTGATCGCGGTGCGCACGGACGACGGGACATACTGGACGCCGAACGGCTACCACCGGTTGGGGGCGCTCAAGCGCCTGGGCGCCAGGACGGTCACGGCGCTCGTCGTCCTCGAGCCGGAACTTGCCCACCGCATCCTGGTGCTGAACACCGAGAAGGCACACAACGTTCGGGAAAAGGCGCTCGAGGTGAGCCGTCTGGAGCACGGCCTGGCCGAGCTGGACGACCGGCCGGAGAAGGAGTTCGTCGTGGAATTCGAGGACCCGGCGCTGCTCACCCTCGGGCTGTGCTACCAGCAGAACGGCCGGTTTTCCGGCGGCGTGTATCATTCGGTGCTGAAGCGCATCGACGGGTTCCTGCCGCGGAAGTTGTCGCAGGCGCTGGAGGTGCGGCGCGAGCGGGCTCGGCGGCTGCTGGCGTTGGACGAGGCGGTGAGCGCGACCGTGGCACGGCTCAAGGCGCGGGGGTTCCAGAGCCCCTACCTCAAGGCGTTCGTCGTGGCGCGGGTCAACCCGCTGCGCTTCAAGCGCGGCGCCACGGCGCCATTCGACGAGACGATCGACAAGATGACGGCGGCCGCGGAAAAGTTCGACGCGGCCAAGGTGAAGGCGGATCAGCTCGCCACGGCGGGCGGCCCGCCCGAGGAATAGCCCGAGCGGGCACGAAAGGAGCCCTGACATGCCGGTGTCCATCGAGCGGTTCGTGGCCGAGCTCGAGAAGCTGAAGGCGGAGATGGACGCGGGGAAGTTGAAACACAGCGAGTACGACCAGCGGTTGGCGCGGATCATCGCGGAGCTGCGCGAGCGGAAGGTGGACGCCGACCGCCCCGTGATCACGAAGACGCTCGACGAGCTGCTCGGGCGCGGGGTGATCACGCCGTCCGTGAAGGCGCACGTCACCAAGCGGCTGGGGCTGTAACCCACCCCAGAGCCGTTGTGGTGGCGCATCATGCCGGTGCGCCTGCCGCGGACTCGCTGCACACTTCTGGTGCGCGACAGCGTGACCCAACGTTCTGGTCACGCGACATCTCGAAGTCCCACAACGCAATTCACTTCCTGGACGGGTGGCCCGGGACGTGCAGGGCCTCCATGGCAAGCGCCCGATTCCCAGACCCTGAAGCCGATGCCGGGAGGAGGAGTCCCGTGTCCCGTTTCCGCAGAGTCCCCCAGCCGGGCGTCGGGGGCCGGGTTCCGGCCTCAGCCCTCTGGCGAGTGCGCCGGTTGCTCGCCGAATGCCTCAGCCCCGAACTGCGACGCGAAGCTATCGAGGACCCACTGACCGGCGCACTCAACAAGCGGGCCGATCAAGCCGTGACGGCGCGAGCGCTCGCCGACCGGCGCCCCGGAACCCGCGTGCTGCGCCTGCGCGCCGACCTGGACAACTTCAAGGCGCTGAACGACCATCGCGGGCACCTGGCAGGGGACGAGGCCCTTTGCGTGGTGGGCCGCGCCCTCCAGCACGGCACCCGGGACGTGGACGTCGTGAGCCTCGCCCGGCCCGGCGGTGACGAGTTCGCGCTCACGCTGCGCGTGGCAGCCGACGCCGATCCCGCGGCAATTCGGGACCGGATCGAAGATACGATCAACCGGGCGCTCGTGCGGGCGGGCATGGGCAAGGCGGGCGGCAGGCGGGTCGGGATCTCGATAGGCGTCGTGGAAGTGACCGGCGCGATCACCGCGGAGGCGCTGGACGCCGCCGCCGACGCGGCGGCGCGCGAGCGGAAAAAGACCCGCGGCATCAGCCGGTCGCGTGAGACGGGCGGGAAGGCTCGTGTCACCGCGGCGTGACTACGACCGGCGACGAGATCTCGGTCGCCGCATCGTGCGCGAGCGGCGCCGCGAGAACGGACCGGTGGCGGTGGAGCGCCGGAGCGGGACCGAGCGGCGCCGCTTGACGCGGCGGTCGGGAGCCGAGCGCCGCCAGGTATAGCGCCTGCGTTATCTTTTTCCCGCAGGCCGCGACCGTGGCGGAACCGGTAGACGCGCCAGCCTTAGGAGCTGGTGGGGCAACCCGTGGGGGTTCGAGTCCCTCCGGTCGCATCTCCAATGCGGGATGGGGAATGCGGAGTGCGGACTGAGGCCGCCCCGACCGTTCCGCATTCCACGCTCCGCATTCCGCATTCCGAGGCGTTAGATTTCCCCCCACATGGCCGGCATCCTGATCAAGAAGACCGCCGAGCAGCCGGGGGAAGCCCAGCTCGCCGTCACCGTCCCGCCGGAGAGCGTCGAGGCGGCGGAGGCGCGGGCCGCCCGCGCCTACCAGACCCGCGCCAGGCTTCCCGGCTTCCGCAAGGGCAAGGCCCCCGAGGCGCTGGTGCGCAAGCAGTTCGCGCAGGACATCCGCGATCAGGCCCTGCAGGAGATCCTGCGCGAGAGCTGGAAGACCGCCGTGCAGCAGGAGCGGCTGCAGCCCGTCGCGGACCCCCACATCCACAACCTCAGGTGGAACGCGGGGGCGCCGGTCACCTTCGAGTTCCACGTGGAGACCCGGCCCGAGCTCCGGCTCGAGCGCCTGGGCGGGTTCAAGCTCAAGCGGGCGGTGGCGCCGGTGACCGACGCGCGGGTGGAGGCCCAGCTCAACGAGCTGCGGGAGCAGCGGGCGCCGTGGGCCCCGGTCGAGGGAGAGCAGCCGAAGCTCAAGGACCTCGTGCAGGTCACCATCGCGCAACGCGAGGGCGACGGGCTCAAGGATCCCCAGCCCTACCAGTTCGTGCTGGGGGAGGGGCGCGCCATCCCGGACGTGGAGGAGCGGATCATGGGGCTCCTGCCCGGGGAGACCGTCGACGCCACGGTCCGGTTCCCCGACGATTTCCCCGAGGAGGCCAAGCGGGGCCAGGCACGGGACGTCCGGATCACGCTCACGGAAGTGAAGCGCCAGCAGGTGCCCGCGGCGACCGACGAGTTCGCGCGTGAGGTGGGGGACTTCGAGTCCCTGGAGGCGCTGCGGAAGGCGCTCCGGGAGGACCTGGAGCGCGACGCCGAGCGCGAGGCCGACGCGCGCGTGCGCGGCGAGCTGATCGAGCAGATCGTGGCGGCGAACGGCGTGTCGGCGCCGCGGCCCCTGGTGGAGCGCGTGCTGGCGCTGTACGCGCAGGCGTACGGCGTGCCGGAGGACCGGTGGAGCCAGTTCGCGGGCGAGTTCCGGCCCATCGCGGAGGCGCAGGTCCGGCGCGACCTGGTGCTGGACCACGTGGTCGAGGCGCAGGGTCTGCGGGCCACGGAAGAGGAGCTGGAGCGGCGGCTGGCGGAACTCGCCGGCCGGCGGGGGATGCCGGCCGAGCAGTTGCGCGCGTCGCTCGAGAAGTCGAACCGGCTCCGCGACGTGCGGCGGAGCATCACGGAGGAGAAGGTATTCGCCTATCTCCTGTCGCAGTCCACGGTGGAGCAGCCATGAGCGAGATGAATACGATCTTTCCGCCCTACATCATCGAGCGGTCGAGCCGCGGCGAGCGCACCTACGACATCTTCAGCCGGCTGCTGCTGGATCGGATCGTGTTTCTGGGGACGCCGATCAACGACGACGTCGCCAACATCATCATCGCGCAGCTCCTGTTTCTCGACGCCGACAACCCCGAGAAGGACATCTACCTGTACATCAACTCGCCCGGCGGCCTGATCTCGAGCGGGTTCGCGATCTACGACACGATGCAGTTCCTGCGGGCGCCGGTGAACACGATCTGCATGGGGATGGCGGCGTCCATGGGCTCCTTCCTGCTGGCGGCGGGCACCAAAGGCAAGCGCTCGGTGCTGCCGCACGCCCGGCTGATGATCCACCAGCCGTCCGGCGGCGCGCAGGGCACGGCGGCCGACATCGAGATCCAGGCCCGCGAGATCCTCTACCTGCGCGGGAAGCTCAACGAGCTGTACGCCAAGCACACCGGCCAGCCGCTCGAGCAGATCGAGCGGGACATGGACCGCGACCGCTTCATGTCGGCGGAGGAGGCCAAGGGGTACGGGATCGTGGACCACGTCATCGCTCACCAGAGCGAGGTGACGAACGACGGCAAGAAGGGCACGTGAGGGGCCCCGGCCCTTGCGCGTCGCGCCCCCGGTTCCCATACTAGGCCGCGATGTCCCACGATAAGCACCTGCGCTGCTCGTTCTGCGGGAAGTCCAAGGACGCGGTCCGAAAGTTCATTTCCGGACCGTCGGTGTACATCTGCAACGAGTGCATCGCGCTGTGCAACGAGATCCTGGCGGAGGACGAGGAACGCGAGGTCGCCGAGGCGATCACGCAGGTTCCCACGCCGTCCGAGATCAAGGACGTCCTCGACCAGTACGTGATCGGCCAGGAGCGGGCCAAGAAGACCCTGGCCGTGGCCGTGTACAACCACTACAAGCGCATCAACTCGCATTCCGGCAAGGACGCCGAGGTCGAGCTCGACAAGAGCAACATCCTGCTGCTCGGACCCACCGGCGTCGGCAAGACGCTGCTGGCGCAGACCCTGGCGCGCATCCTCGACGTCCCGTTCACCATCGCCGACGCCACCACGCTCACCGAGGCCGGGTACGTGGGCGAGGACGTGGAGAACATCCTCGTCCGCTTGCTCCAGTCGGCCGACTTCAACGTCTCCGAGGCCGAGCGCGGCATCGTGTACATCGACGAGATCGACAAGATCGCGCGCAAGTCCGAGAATCCGAGCATCACCCGCGACGTCTCGGGTGAGGGCGTGCAACAGGCGCTGCTCAAGATCCTGGAGGGCACGGTGGCCAGCGTGCCGCCCCAGGGCGGCCGCAAGCACCCCCAGCAGGAATACATCCAGATCAACACCCGGGACATCCTGTTCCTGTGCGGCGGGGCGTTCGACGGACTGGAGAAGATCATCGAGTCGCGCACGGGCCGCCGCCAGATCGGGTTCACCAAGGAAGAGGTCGCGCGCGGCGTCGCGGCCCGCCTGCAGCAGAACCCGTTCTCGGACGTCGAGCCCGACGACCTCCTGCGCTTCGGCATGATTCCGGAGCTCGTGGGCCGCCTCCCCGTGGTGGTGCCGCTCGACGCGCTCGACGCCGACGCGCTGGTCCGCATCCTGGTCGAGCCCAAGAACGCCCTGGTCAAGCAGTACCAGAAGCTGTTCGAGCTGGAGGACGTCCGGCTGTCGCTCGAGAAGGACGCCCTGCGCGCCATCGCCCAGAAGGCGATCAAGCACGGCACCGGCGCCCGCGGCCTCCGGGCCATTCTCGAGGAGATGATGACCGAGATCATGTTCGAGCTGCCGAGCCGCGACGACGTGCGCGAGGTCGCCGTCACCGCCGAGACCGTCACCGACGGCCGGCCGCCCCTGCTCGTCACCGAGCGCGCCCGCCAGAAGAAAGAAGCCTGACCGACGCCCTGCCGCGGTTCCTCGGCTCCTTCCCCCGGGCCGACCGCCCCCTCAATCCCCCGCTTCCGGAAATCGCCTTCGCCGGCCGCTCCAACGTCGGCAAGTCGAGCCTGCTGAACGCCCTCGTGGGCCGGCGGATCGCGAAGACCTCCGGCACCCCGGGGAAGACGCGGGGGCTGAACGTGTTCGTGGTCCCGGCCCTCGAGGCCTACGTGCTCGACCTTCCGGGGTATGGCTACGCCAGGGCGTCGAAAGCGGACCGGGCGGCGTTCCGCCGCCTGGTGGCGGGGACGGTGGCCCGGCCCCGCCTCGCGGGCGTCGTCTGGCTGCTGGACCTCCGGCGCGAGCCCTCGGACGACGACCGCGCCATGCAGGACCTGCTGGCCGCGCAGGGCGCCCGGGTGCTGGCGGCCTTCACCAAGGGCGACAAGGTTCCGCGCAGTCAGCGCGGCCGGCGCGAGGTCGACCTGCGGCAGGCCCTGCGGCTCGCCGACGATCAGGCGATCGTCACCAGCGTGAAGACGGGGGACGGGATTGCGGAGCTCCGGGAGGCGATCGGTGGACTGCTCGGCGGATAGGCGGATCGGCGGATGGCTGGACCGGCGGGCGATCCTCGCCCTGGTGCTCGTATCCGCCTGCCCGTCCATCCGCCTATGCGCCCAAGACACGCTCCCCGTCGGCTACGGCACGCTGCGCCGCGACGACATCACCGTGCGGTTCGCCACGGGGCAGGTCGAGATCCAGGTCCTGCCGCTCGACGAGGGAGTCATCCGCCTGCTCGCGCCCGACACCTACCGCTCGCTGAGTCAGCTGCTCGACAGCCGCCGCGCCGAGCTGGACAGCGCGGCGACGCGGGCGGGGGTGCGGCACCCGACGCTGGTGATGGTGACGTTCTTCGGGATCATCCCGCAGGCGCGCTTCGTTCCCGAGGACGTCGAGATCATGAGCCGCGGCCGCCTGTTCCGCCCGGCCGCCATCGTGGCGCTGTCCCCCGGCTGGGCGTCGCTGCAGCTCGCCGCGCGCCAGCAGGCGGTCGCCATCTATCTGTTCGAGGAGGGGATCAGCTTCCGCGAGAGCCTCACCGTGAGCTACCAGGGCCAGCAAAACGGCGCCTGGTCCCGCTCGGTGAGCGTGCTGGAGCGGGAGCGGGCGCGCGTCATGGCGCGCGCCCGGGCGCGGCAGAATCCGTAGGCAACGCCACCCGGCCCTCCAGATCGGCCGTCCAGCGCACCCGCTCGTCCGCGCACAACACGCTCAGCCCCAGGCGCCCGGCCAGCGCCAGCGCGCTGTCGCACCCGGCCACGAACAGCGCCGTCGACCAGGCGTCGGCCGACATACCGGAGCGCGCGATCACCGTCACCGATCGCGCGCGGGACGCCGCTTCCCCGGAGCGCGGATCGCGCAGGTGACCGGGCTGCTCGCTCTGAGAAGAGGTGCTGACGGAAAAGCGGCGGAGGGGGACCTCGATCAGGGCCAGGAGGCGGAGGGGGCGATCCGGATCGGCGATGCCAATAGGCCACACACGTTTCACGTTTCCCGTTGCACGTTGCACGACCAGCAACTGGCCCCCGAGATCCAGCACCGCACTGTCGGCCACGCCGTCCAGAGCCAACGCCGCCCTGTCGAGGGCGTAACCCTTTGCGATGCCCCCGAAGTCGAGCGTGGCGCCGCGGTGCAGGCGGACGGTGCGGGCGGCGCTGTCGAACGCGACGGCCCGCCAGTCGCGCAGCGTCGGATCGAACGCGCCGCCCGACGACCGGGCCACGCGCAGGGCCTCGGCGAGCACCGCGGCGAAGGTGGGAGACACCGAACGACGTTGCGCGCGACCGTCAGGGAGTCCTTTAGCGTTGCGCGTTGCGCGATTGATCTGCGAGATCTCCGAATCGTCGCGGAACGTCGAGAGCAGCGAATCCACGGTGCGGACCGAGTCGAAGGCACGCTGCACCGCGGCGAGCAGAGCCGCCGAGTCCGGCCCCCACACCCCGACGGTGAACACCGTGCCCATGACCTCCCAGCCCCGGGCCACCGTGGGCGCCGGGTCGGGACGGCCGCCGCAGGCGACGGCGGTCAGGCCCGCGACGACGAGGGCTCGGCGGTGGCCGTGGAGGCAGCGGGCGCGAACCACATCTCGTACAGCGGGACGGCGAGGTAAATGACGATGACGCCCGCGAGCAGGGCGACATTGAGCACCTGCACGGCCGCGAAGGCGGGCCAGACGAAGCGCACCACCCACGGCGCGGCCGCGTCCAGGACCACGGCCGCGAACCCCACCAGGGCGAGCCGGGTCTTGACGCGGCCGGAGGCGCGCGTGAGCGCGAACAGATGCCCCAGCACGAACATCAGGAACGCCGACGCGAACAGGTGGGGGTGCGTGGCATCGAGCAGCTCGAGCGCGCTGGGCCCCGGGTCCATGTCCGTCCCGCCATAGTACGCCGCCCCACCCGCCGGCGTCAGGTGCGTGCGTACCTGATACATCGCGATCCCCACGGCCACGGCGAGGGACACGACCACGGTGAACGCGGTGAGCAGCACCTTGGTGGGCTGCGCGGCCCGCTGCAGGGTGAACCCGCGGTAGGCGAGAAACTGGCTCACGGCAACTCCTCCTCGAGGGGGACGAGGGACGGGCGACGGGGGTCGGGGGCGGCGCCACGGTAATGGCGCACGACCAGCGCCAGCGTCTTGCGCACGCCGGCGTTGACGGAATGCACGGAGATCGTGGCGCCCGAGATGTTGATGATGTCGCGGTTGAGCCGGATGGGATCGCCCGCGCGCTTGCCGCGGTACTGGCGCAGGAAGTACTGCCGGGCCACTTCCCCGCCCCGCGGCTCGCGATAGACGAGAATGCGGACCCCGGCGACGCGGAACGACGTGTCGACGCCGACGAGCATGGTGATGGGGCGGTATTTGCCACGCTCTTCGGTGACCAACGAGTATCCCTGAAGCACGTTGCACGTTGCACGTTGCACGTTGCACGACGGGGATTCCGTGTAAACGCGTCGGAAGGGGAACTCGGACTCGACCAGCCGGCGGCCGAGAGACCTCTCGATCTCAGTCCGTGCCGCGCTGTCCGGCCGGATGGTGTCGGTGGCGACCGAGCGGGCGGCGGGGAAGATCTCGCGGATCGCCTCTCGCTCGGTGAGATAGACCCCGGCCTGGGCCGCGGCCACCCCGGGGGCGCCGAGCAGGAGGACGACCGGGACAGCGCGCAGCAGAACGTCGCTCCCCGCCACGCCGCGCGGTCCGGCCGCCCGGCGGACCACCGCGTCGCGGGCCACCTGTCCCGCCACCAGCACGCCCACGCCCGAGAGCAGGGCCAACGCGCCGACGTAGGC